>CAYFXN010000018.1:0-26508 GCA_964347065.1 uncultured bacterium
CTGCTGGATGAAAGCGATCTGCTGACGGGGAACTTGGACGGGAAGCAGGCGCTTGGCAACACGGAAAGCGAATACGACCTCAAAGAGATGGAAAAACAGAAAATTATCGACGCTCTGAAAAGGAGTGGTTTTGTGCAGAAAAATGCAGCTCAGGTCCTGGGCGTGTCACCCAGGGTGCTGAATTACAAACTAAAAATACACAACATCGATTGGAAAACGCTGCGGAAGGAATATCAAGAACAACATTAATTGGAGAAAACAAAGTGTCTGATAATGAGCGCTTTCTGGTTACCGGCGGAGCAGGGTTCATAGGATCGAACGTTGCCGAAAACCTCCTCGATGAAGGCAATTTTGTGAGAATTTTCGATAATTTCTTAACGGGAAAGAGAGAAAACATCGAAGGGTTTGATGAGCGGTTCGGGAAAAATTTCGAACTGATCGAGGGAGATTTGCGGGACAGAAAAAAAGTGGCGAGTGCAACCGACGGGGTAGACTTTATCCTTCACCAGGGAGCTCTTCCATCAGTTCCCCGGTCCGTAGACAACCCCGAGCTGACGAACGAGATAAACGTGACGGGAACGCTGAACGTCCTTACCGCAGCTAGAGAGCGTGGGGTGAAAAGGGTAATATTTGCTTCATCCTCATCCGTCTACGGTGACTCGCTCGAGCTGCCAAAAAACGAGGCGATGATTCCCTCTCCAAAATCTCCGTACGCGCTACAGAAACTGACTGGAGAATTCTACTGCCGGCTGTTTTATGAGCTCTACGGGGTGGAGACGATTTCACTCAGGTACTTCAACGTGTTCGGTCCGAGGCAGGACCCGGCTTCCACGTACGCCGCAGTTATCCCAAGGTTCATCAAGGCCCTTTTAAACGGGAACAAACCCGTGGTATTCGGAGACGGTAAGCAGACGCGAGATTTTACCTACATCGACAACGTGGTGCAGGCAAACAAAAGAGCCTGTTACGCACCCGTTGAATCCTGCGGGAGGGCGATAAACATTGCCTGCAGGAGGAGGCACTCCCTCCTTGATCTCTTATCGAGCCTGGAAGATATAACTGGAAAACGAGCGGAGCCGGAATTCAAACCCCCGATGCCGGGTGACGTGAGAGATTCTCTGGCCGATATATCCCTTGCACAGCAGCTTCTCGACTTTAAAATCACTGTGGGTTTTCTCCAGGGGCTTAAGAAAACGGTCAACTGGTACGAAAAAACCGGCAAAAAGGGCTTTTAAAACCCCCGCCAAAATTGCACAATAAGTGATATGAAGGCAGTTTTTCGGCAGTTCCTCTCAACCATCAGCCGGTACAGGATGCTGGAAGAGGGGGATAGAGTCCTTACGGCCGTATCGGGGGGACCCGATTCTGTTTTTCTGCTCCATCTCCTCGCTCGTTTTCGCAACAAACTCGCCATAGGAGATATCATCGTGGCCCACGTCAATTACGGGAAGAGGGGCCAGGACGCTGATATGGACCAGGAGTTCGTTGAAAAACTGTCCGGGTACCTTGGCCTCGACGTTTACGTGAAGAAGGTTGCTCCCGCATATTTCAACCGGGTGAGAAGGGAAAACTTTCAAAAAACCGCCAGAGATATGCGGTACCGGTTCTTCCGACACGTAGCGAAAAAGTGCGCGGCACAGAAAATAGCCGTTGCCCACACCCTCGATGACCAGGCGGAAACGGTCTTCATGCGGTTCATCTCCGGGCAGGGGCTGAAAGGACTCAAAGGTATCCCACCGAAGGGCGATGATGGAGTCATCAGGCCGCTGGTCGATATCTCGAGAAAGGAGATACACGCATTTCTTGCGGCCGAATCACTCGGTTTCAGGGTTGACGAGACAAATTTAGCGGGATTGTACGAACGCAACCGCATCAGAAACGAGGTTTTCCCTCTCCTTCAGAAGGTCACGGGCAGGGACGTTCAAAAAAAGATTCGCGATACGGGCAAAATTTTGAAGCAGATCGACAACCTCGTTCAGGATGTGACCGATAAGGCGTTAAAGAGCGCATTTTCTTCAAAGGAAAAAACTCTTGATGTGGGGAAATACAGCCGGAGCCCGGAAATCATCAGGAAATCGCTGCTGCAAAAAATCGGATACGAGTTTCTCGGGAAGGAGCTTAACTGGAGGGTGATAGAGAAGGCCGATTCGCTCCTCATTCGGGAAGTGCCGTCATTTTCCATGAACTTCCCCGGGGGGTATATACTCGAAAGGTCTTACGAGACTGCCACGTTCATGAAAAAGTCGGCAGTTGTGGATGAGCCACTCGACCTGACGATCGAGGCACCCGGTGATTACGTGGTGGGCAGCGGGACACAGAAGATAACGGTTTCCTTGAAAAAAATATCCGATATCAAGCCCGTTTTGAAAAGGATTATCAGGGACAATAACACCGCAGCCTTCGATGCGCGGGCAGACCTCTTTCCGATAAAGGTAAAAACCTTCAGTGAGGGGGACAGAATCGTGCCCTTCGGGATGAAAAAGGGCAGAAAACTGAAAAAGGTTTTTATCGAGAGAAAAATCCCCCGTGAGACGCGCAGGAAGCTTCCCGTAATCTTAATAAAAGACGAAATCGCATGGGTTCCCGGCGTGATAAGGAGCGCATTGCTCCCCCTTGGGGGTAATACAAAAAAAATTATTGTGTTAGAATATAAACGTAATTAGTATATGTTTTTCTATATAGAGGGGGTCATAACCCGTCTCCTTCAGGAGAGGCCTTCGTGAACCAGTTCTACAAAAATCTCGTTTTGTGGATTCTCATATCTCTACTCATGGTTTTTCTCTTCAACCATTTCAAAACGCAGAAGGTTCAGGTCAATGAGATTAGCTTCACTGAGTTTACCGAGGCAATCGAGGAAAACCGGGTAAAAGAGGTGGTCATCAAGGGGCAGGAGATATCCGGCAAATATGTGGAAGGCTTTAAGACCGACGCGCCAAATTTCAAAACTTTCGCTCCCGATGACCCCGATTTGATCAAACTGCTGCGCGCACACACCGTGACCATCGTGGCGAAACCGGTAGAGGATAGCCCCTGGTATCTCACCCTCCTGATCTCCTGGCTTCCGATGATCCTCCTGATAGGTGTCTGGATCTTCTTCATGCGCCAGATGCAGTCGGGTGGAGGGAAGGCGATGACCTTCGGAAAGTCAAAAGCAAGGCTCCTTACGGAAACCCACAACAAGGTTACCTTCGCCGATGTGGCGGGAATCGAGGAAGCCAAAGACGAGCTGGAAGAGATAATCGAGTTTCTAAAAGACCCGAAAAAATTTACCAAGCTCGGCGGCAGGATTCCCAAAGGATGTCTCCTCGTCGGTCCCCCGGGAACGGGCAAAACCCTCCTGGCCAGGGCAATCGCCGGTGAGGCGGGCGTTCCTTTCTTTACCATAAGCGGGTCGGACTTTGTTGAGATGTTCGTCGGCGTGGGAGCCGCGCGCGTCCGGGACCTCTTCATACAGGGAAAGAAACAGGCCCCCTGCATCATCTTTATAGACGAGATCGATGCCGTGGGAAGACACCGCGGGGCAGGGCTCGGGGGGGGCCACGACGAGAGGGAACAGACCCTGAACCAGCTCCTCGTCGAAATGGACGGTTTCGAGTCCAACGAGGGACTCATCATCATCGCCGCTACGAACAGGCCGGATGTCCTCGACCCGGCGCTTCTGCGGCCGGGTAGATTCGACCGTCAGGTGGTTGTTCCGAAACCCGATGTAAAGGGGAGGGAACAGATCCTGAAGGTCCACTCACGGAGGTTGCCGCTTGGCGAAGATGTGGATCTTGAGATTTTGGCGAAATCAACCCCGGGATTCACCGGGGCCGACCTGGCAAACATGTGCAACGAAGCCGCTCTGATGGCGGCCCGCCAGGGAAAAGACAGGGTCAACATGGAATCTTTCGAGTTCTCAAAGGATAAGGTTCTGATGGGAACAGAGCGACGGTCGTTGATAATCAGCGATGAGGAAAAAAGGTCGACGGCCTATCATGAAGCCGGGCACGCCGTCGTTGCGACCTTGATACCCGGGGCCGACCCGATCCACAAGGTGAGCATCATTCCCCGCGGGATGGCCCTCGGTGTGACACAGCAGCTCCCCATAGACGAGAGGCACACCTATTCGAGGAAATACCTCCTCGACAACATAACGATCCTCATGGGGGGAAGGGCAGCAGAAGAGATCATCCTCGGCATCATCACGACGGGTGCGGGGAACGACATAGAGAGAGCCACGAGCATCGCACGGAAAATGGTCTGCGAATGGGGCATGAGCGAAAAGCTCGGTCCCGTAACGTTCGGGAAGAAAGACGAAGCCATCTTCCTGGGTAAGGAGTTCGGGAGGCATCAGGACTACAGCGAAGCCACTGCGCAGGAGATAGACGAGGAAGTAACCAGCATCGTAAATACGTGTTACGAAAGTGCGAAAGAACTGCTGACGAAGAACATGGAAGTACTCCACGAGGTCGTCACTAAGCTCCTCGAAGTAGAGGTTATCGAAGGGTCTATCATACAGCAGATCATTGAGGAGCGCACTTCTCCAGATACCCCCAGCCCGGCTCCGGGAGTTGCCTGAGCGTGCCGAGATATATCAAGCATCTTTCCAAGAAAGAGCTTCGCGAAAAGATCGCCCACCTTGGCTTAACGAGCCCTCGTGCGCTCTCATTTGTCGAGAATGCGGGTGAGGTCGTCGTTATCCAGAGAGATAATTTTCAGGATGAAAGAAAATCGATCCTTACCCTGTTGACCGAGGAGAACGTGCCCTTTTTCAGCGAGAAGGGGAAGCTTCTGTTGAGCATCAGAGAAGCCGGCGATATCGACGCTATCATAGAAAAGGCGAAAAACGGGAATATCAGAGGGTACCTCTATAAAGTAAAGCGGGCTATTGAAAGCATCGGCGTGAGGCAGCCGCACATTCTCGCAAGAGGAGAACAGATAGATCTCGCCTCAAGGCCCCCGCTTATCATGGGTGTTATTAACGTGACGCCCGACTCATTTTCCGACGGGGGAAAATACTTCAACCGGGAGAGAGCCGTCGCCCGGGGATGTGAAATGGCAGAGATGGGCGCCGATATCATCGATGTGGGCGGCGAATCGACGAGGCCCGGTGCAGAACCGGTTGGCCCTGGCGAGGAAATGGAGAGAGTCCTCCCGGTAATCGAAGATCTCGTGGCAAAAACGGAGGTCCTGATATCGGTTGACACCTGCAAATCGGACATAGCCCGGGAAGCTTTGGAGGCCGGTGCCCACATGGTAAACGACATATCCGGGCTCCGTTACTCTGAGAATATGGCAGAGGTGGTAGCGAAATACGGCGCTGCCGTTATCATCATGCACAAGAAGGGAACACCGCGGGACATGCAGGACGATCCATATTATGATTCGGTGCCCGACGAAATCATCGAATTTCTGGATGAGGGGGCAGATCTGGGGAAAAATCGCGGCATAAATGATGCGTGCATCCTTTTCGATCCCGGCATCGGGTTCGGCAAGAGGTATGAGGACAACCTCTACATCCTTAAGAACCTCGAGGAGTTCAGGTCTTCGGGATACCCCGTGGTCGTGGGTGTTTCAAACAAAGCTTTCATCGGGCAGGCAACGGGAAAGAATGTGAGTGACAGGGTTTTCGGAACGGCTGCTTGCGTTTCGCTGGCGGTATACAACGGTGCAGACGTCGTGCGGGTTCACGACGTTGCGGCAATTAAGGATACGGTGCTGATGGCCTGGGAGATCAAGCGAGGGCGGATATGTTAGAGTTTCTCAGAAATATCCGTATCCTCGATGTCATCGACATCGTTCTCGTTGCCTTTATTTTCTATAGAATGCTTCTTCTCATCAAGGGGACCCGTGCCGTTCAAATTATCACGGGTCTTGTTTTTTTGTTTTTTATCTTCCTCATATCCAAACAGTTCGGCCTGCTCACCTTCCAGTGGCTCGTGGGCAATTTTCTCGCCTACATCATCGTCATCATGGTGATAATTTTTCAGAACGAGATCAGGGCAGGTCTGGCCCGGATCGGGAGATACCGATTCTTCCGCTCCACGAGCATGGTCAAGAAAGAGATCCTCAACGATCTCATTGACTTCGTAGAGTATCTTTCCGAGGAGAGACGGGGGGCGATAATCGTCGTTGAGAGGGATGTGGGGCTGAAGGACATAGCGGAGCGGGGGACGAGCATCGACGCCAGGATCTCTCTCGACCTGTTGAAATCCATAACGAACCCCGACGTACCCCTGCACGACGGTGCAATCATTATCTCCGGTGACAGGGTTGTCTCAGCGGGGGTGATCCTTCCGATAACGCACGACGTCATGAATTTGCCGCTTCGGGGGGCGCGCCACAGAGCAGCATTGAGCATCACCTACGAGAGCGATGCGGTCTCCACGGTCGTTTCGGAGGAAAACGGTGATATAACCCTCTACGTGGAGAGAAACGGCAGGAAAATATCTTCGAGAGAAGACCTCGAGTTGATACTCTACCGGATTTTTGGAATTACACGCGAGAAAGAGATAGAGGAGGTGGGCGAAAAGGAGGCAATTCCGGAGAAAGGCTCCGCCGAAGGTGAAATCGACGCAGCGAAGAGCCGAACCCGCGCGCTGGAGGAATGATCGTGCAAAGATCTGAAATGAATAAGAGTTCGATCACGGAAGCAATAGAAAAGATCAAAGAGGCCGTGACGAGCAACTTTCTCCTCAAAGTACTCTCCATCGCCATTGCCGTGGCGCTGTGGACGTACGTTGCCGGGGAGAAAAACGTTCAGGTGGGCCTCATCGTTCCTCTCGAACTTCGGAACCTCCCTCCGGGGTATATCGTGACCAACAAGATAGAGAGACAGGTTGAGCTGAGGGTAGCCGGACCAAAGAATTTGATCACCTACCTCAATGCGTCTGAAACGAACGCCTTTCTCGACCTTGCCTCTGCCAAGGAGGGAAAAAACATCTACCACATCGCCGAGAGGAATTTCAACATCCCAAAAGGCATCAACGTCAGGGGAACCTATCCGGAAAAGGTGGAGGTGATCCTCGAGAAACACCTGAAAAAGTCGGTACCCATTGCGGTGAACATCAAGAACTTTAAAAGTTTGCGAAACAGGATTTCGAATGTCGTGGTCAAACCTTCATCGGTTACCATCGAAGGCCCCGAGGTTGACCTGAATAATATCGAAGAGGTGGAGACAGAACCTATTGATCTTTCCCGCCTCGCAGGGGAGGAGGATATCGTGGTCCCGCTCAAGGTTACGGGCAGGTACGTGAGGGCAGTTGGAGATGGGACGGTTACGGTAAAGGTAAAATATAAACAGTGATGTATAGATTTCAACCCACCCCAAAAAACCATATAATGATCAATTAATATTCAACCGATTGAGGAGGGACAATGCGGAGGAAACTTTTCGGCACGGACGGTATAAGGGGAATTGCAAATGCCGAGCCGATGACCGTCGAAACTGCAACAGCCGTGGGAAGGGCAGTTGCGTACCACTTTCGAAACAGGGTTTCGCGCCATAAGATCGTCATTGGAAAAGATACCAGGGTTTCGGGTTACATGTTTGAAACTGCTATTTCAGCCGGCATTATGTCGATGGGCGGGGATGTCCTTCTCGTGGGCCCCCTCCCTACCCCCGGCATCGCATTCATCACATCGAGCATGCGCGCCGACGCCGGGATCGTCATATCGGCATCACACAATCCGTTCTACGATAACGGCATAAAAATATTCGGAGGGGACGGTTACAAGCTACCCGATGAAGCCGAGGGGAGGATAGAGGAGTTGATGACATCCTCGATCCTGGACGAGAGCAGGCCGCGCCCCGAACACATCGGGAAAGCTCAGAGGATAGACGACGCAACGGGCAGGTATGTCGTATACCTGAAAAACACCTTCCCGAGACACCTTACGCTCGATGGGTTGAAAATAGTAGTCGACTGCGGCAACGGTGCGGCTTACCGGGCAGCGCCGTCTGTCTTCAAAGAGCTGGGGGCAAGAGTTTTCAACATCGGGGGGAGCCCGGACGGGTTCAACATCAACAAAGGGTGCGGCGCCCTCCATCCGGAGAATGTTTCACGGGCGATACACGAACAGGGGGCTCACATCGGAATATGCCTCGACGGTGACGGAGACCGATGCATCATCGTCGATGAAAAAGGGGAAGAGCTAAACGGCGATCACATCATGGCAATTTGCGGGATCGATCTGGCCGAGCAGAAAAAGTTAAAAAAGAAAACCATCGTATCGACGATGATGAGCAACATAGGGTTCGAGCTCGCGATGGCGAAATCGGGAATAAAGGTGAAAAGGACCGACGTGGGCGACCGGTATGTTCTCGAGGAGATGAGGAGAGGTTCCTACAATTTCGGTGGCGAACAGTCGGGCCACATAATTTTTCTTGATCACTCAACCACGGGCGATGGCATTCTCGCTTCCCTGCAGATTCTGAAGGCAATCATCGAGAAGGAAAAACCCCTATCAGAGCTGAAGAAGGTCATGGAGAACTTTCCTCAGGTCCTGTTGAATCTGGAAGTAGAAAGGAAGGTCCCGCTCAAAAATCTCAAGAAAACGACGAGGCTCATCGAAAGCTACGAGAAGGATCTCAGGGGGAAGGGAAGACTGTTTATACGATACAGTGGAACGGAGCTGCTCCTGAGGATAATGGTGGAGGGAGATGACCATTCCGATATTTCGAATATCGCCAAACACATCGCTGAAAAAGCATCCGATGAAATACGGGGAATCCGTTCGTGAAGAAACTGGGGTTGAACATAGATCATGTGGCGACGGTAAGAGAAGCGAGAAAAACCATAGAGCCGGACCCCGTGTACGCTGCCACCATAGCCGAGCTTGCAGGTGCCGACGGTATCACCGTCCATTTGAGAGAAGACAGAAGGCACATAAACGACAGGGATGTCTTTCTCCTTTCCCAGTTCATCAAGACAAAGCTGAACCTTGAGATGGCCGCCACTTCCGAGATGGTTGGTATCGCGAAAAAAGTAAAACCGTTCAGTTCGACGATAGTTCCGGAAAAGAGAGAGGAGGTGACGACGGAAGGAGGCCTCGACGTAATCGGGAATTTTGAACATATTCGTGAGACGACAAAAACGCTTAAGAAGACCGGCATTATCGTGAGTCTTTTCGTCGACCCCGTTCTCGACCAGATTCAGGCCTCTAAGGAGTCCGGCGCGGAATACATCGAGATACATACGGGGACATATTGCGAAGTATTCGGGAAAAAAAGGAAATCCCCGGAACTGGAGAAAATAAGAAAAGCGGCGTTTTTCGCCTCCTCCATCGGCCTCGGAGTAAACGCCGGACACGGCCTCAATTATAAAAATATCATACCGGTTCTCGAAATCACCCCGATCGAGGAGTTCAACATCGGGCACGCAATCATCTCGAGGGCGGTGTTCGTGGGACTCTACCAGGCGGTTCGAGAAATGGTGGCATTGATACAGGGGGCAAGGTGATCATTGGAGTGGGCGTGGATGCCGTCGATATGCAACGGATCGATCGTCTCGTGCAAGCATATGGTGAACGGTTCTTACGCAGGGTCTACACAGAGAAAGAGATCGAATACGCTTTTCTTTCCACCGCAAAATTGCACGAGAGACTGGCGGGGAGGTTCGCAGTAAAAGAGGCGGTGCTCAAAGTGCTCGGAACCGGCAAGAGCGGCGGGATTCTCTGGAAAGACGTGGAGACCCTGAGGGGGCCGGGAGGGAAACCCCGGGTAATGCTTCACGGAAAGGCGAAAGAACATGCCGATAACCTCGGGATCAGTGCGGTTCACGTGAGTATCTCTCATGACGGTAAAATGGCACTGGGTTTCGTTATTGCAGAAGGAGAAAAAAAATGAATCCTCTCGTTACTGCCGCCGTAATGGCAGAGATCGACCGGCGGACGATTGAAGAGATAGGAATACCCGGGCCTGTGCTCATGGAAAATGCTGGGAGAGGAACAGCTGCTGTAATAATCGAGACCCTCGAGAAGAGGGGATTGTGGGGAACCGGCCTGCCCGTCACGGTCATTTCCGGTATTGGCAACAACGGAGGAGACGGATTCGTTGTTGCCCGGTATCTCAGGGAACAGGGATGTCACGTCACGGCGTTTCTCGCGGGCAGAGTCGAGGATACCCAGGGGGACGGGAGGCTCAATCTCGATATCTTCTTGAAAGCCGGGGGCGAGGTTAAGGAGATAGCGAACGTGGACGACATCGAGGAACTCACACGATCGATAAGTGATGCAGAGATCGTGGTCGATGCCCTGTTCGGAACTGGTCTCTCGAAAGAAGTTGCGGGACTGCACCGGCAGGTAATCGATACCGTCAATGCCTATGCGAACATGGTATGTGCCATCGACATGCCGAGCGGGATAAACGCATCTACGGGAAAGCTTATGGGTGAAGCCGTCGACGCAGACTTTACCTGCACCTTCGGTTTGATGAAAGTAGGGCAGGCGGTTCCCCCGGGCTGCTCCTATTGCGGTGACGTGCACGTTCTCGACATCGGCATTCCGGAAATTGCCCTGGACAACCTGGAAGTGAACAATTTTCTCATAACTCCCGGTGGAGTGAAAAACCTTCTCCCGCTGCGGAACTGGGAATTTCACAAAGGCAGAGCAGGGAAAATCTATGTGATCGGAGGATCAACGGGACTTACCGGGGCCGTCACCATGGCCTGTGAAGGCGCTCTTACCGCAGGATCGGGGCTCATTTACGCCGTGGTTCCAGAGAGTCTCAACGTGATATTCGAGCAGAAATTGACAGAGCAGATGACCCTTCCGATTCCGGACAGAGGCGCGGGATGTTTTTCCCCGGACATGGTTGAGCGCGTGGCGGAATTGATAAAAAAAGCCGATGCCATCGCTATCGGTCCTGGCCTTTCTCACCGGGTGGAAACGGAAGATTTTGTTTCGGTTCTCATGAAGAAAATGGAAAAGCCGTTGGTCATCGACGCCGACGGTCTCAACTGCCTGAGTAACAACCCGGATCTTTTAAGAGATGTCGACAGCCCCGTGATCATTACTCCCCACGAGGGTGAGATGAGCAGGCTGTCGGGAAAACCGATTGAGGAGGTGAAGGACAACCGGCTGGATGTAGCCCGCGATTTTTCGAAAAGATATGGCGTGATAACCGTCCTCAAGGGATACCGCACGGTTGTAGCAGATCCGGAAGGAACGGTGTACATAAACGATGCCGGCAACCCGTATATGGCAACGGGAGGCATGGGTGATATCCTCACAGGGATGGTGGTGTCGTTTCTCGGGCAGGGGATGGTTCCCATCGAGGCGACGATATCCGCCGTTTACCTCCACAGCCTTGCTGCGGATATCGCCGTCGAATCCTACCCGAGGGTTCCGGTTGCACCGAGGCATATCATATCCTACTATCCGAATGCCATTTCCCGGATATTCGGGCAAGAACCCATCAGGGACGGCAATGAGGAACAAGGTGAATAGGAAGAGCCGATGGGATCGTTGAAAGTCCCAGATACCATCACGACGGATTCTGAGAGGGAAACGCGAAGGACTGGAAAGGCCCTGTCCGGTATTCTTTCAAGGGGTGATGTCATTTCGCTCGAAGGTGAGCTCGGCTCTGGCAAGACGCAGGTTGTTAAAGGTATCGCGGAAGGCCTGGGAATTGACCCGGAGAAAATGGTATGCAGCCCCACCTTTACCATCATAAACATTTACGAGGGGAGAGTGAGGCTCTATCACGTGGACCTCTACCGGCTGGGGGAGGAATACGATGAACTGGAACAGACGGGTATCTTCGATGCTGTCGGCGGCGACGGGATCGCGGCTATCGAGTGGGGAGATCGGGTGAAAAAATATTTGCCAAAAAACAGCATCAGGATTATCCTAAAAATTTTAAATGAGAACCAAAGAGAAATAACCGTCCTTCGGGGTTTTTCCCCATAAGTGCATGCTGCCGGCCCCGGAGGTCAATCTTCACGCGAATATACTGAATCGATAGGAGATTTAGCAAATGGCGCTGGTTGTTCAAAAATTCGGAGGCACATCGGTAGGATCGATTGAAAAGATCCGGAACGTTGCAAAAATAGTCGCCGCAACGAAAGACACCGGCAACGACGTTATCGTCGTCGTTTCCGCCATGGCCGGGGAGACGGACAGGCTCGTCGCACTCGTCGCCGATATCACGGACCTCCCGAATGCTAGGGAGTACGATCAGGTTGTCTCATCGGGTGAACAGGTCAGCATCGGTCTTCTGTCCATCACCCTCGAGACCATGGGGTATAAAGCAAGGTCTTTGCTCGGCTACCAGGTGCCCGTTCACACCGATAACGCCCATGTAAGGGCGAGGATAAAGCTTATCGAAACTGATCGGCTCATGAAAGATCTTTCCGAAGGCTACATACTCGTGATTGCAGGTTTTCAGGGGATTGACGAAAAGGGTGACATTACCACCATGGGAAGGGGAGGCTCGGACACGAGCGCAGTCGCAGTTGCCGCTGCTGTGAAAGCGGACGTTTGCGAGATATATACCGATGTGGATGGCGTGTACACGACGGATCCGGGCATCTGTCACAACGCGAGGAAACTGGATAAGATCTCTTACGATGAAATGCTCGAGATGGCAAGCCTGGGGGCGAAAATTCTGCAGATTAGATCCGTCGAGTTTGCAAAAAAATATGGGGTGAGAATACACGTCCGTTCGTCCTATACGAATAATTCCGGAACACTCGTTACAAAGGAGGATGAGATAATGGAATCGGCGGTTGTATCTGGGGTGACGTACAACAAAAACGAGGCGAAGATAACGATCGTGAAAGTTCCCGACAGGCCCGGAATAGCGGCAAAGATTTTCAAGCCTATTTCCGACGGGGGGATCAATGTCGATATGATTGTCCAGAACGTCTCTCTCGAAGGATATACGGACCTCACGTTCACCGTTCCGAAAACGGATTATAAAAAAACCATGGTTATGATAGAGGATGTCGCCAGGGATATCGGTGCTACAAAAGTAGAAGGGAACGCTAAAATTGCAAAAGTCTCCATCGTCGGCGTCGGCATGAGATCTCACCCCGGTGTCGCGGCAAAGATGTTCCGGCTCCTGGCAGAGGAGAACATCAACATCCTCATGATCAGCACATCGGAGATAAAGGTATCGTGCGTCGTCGAGGAGAAGTACACCGAGCTTGCAGTGAGGGTCCTCCACGACGGTTTCGAGCTGGGTGAGGTACCAAAAGAGGAAAAACAGTAATGCAATTCAACGTTAAAGAGCAGAGGTGAATATGGCCAGGAAAAAGATCTACCTTTACGATACTACGCTTCGTGACGGAACACAGGCAGAGGATATATCGCTGTCGGTTCTCGACAAAATCTCTATTGCCCGGAAGCTCGACGAATTCGGAATTCACTACATCGAGGGAGGATACCCCGGATCGAATCCCAAGGACAGGGATTTTTTCAAGCGGGCGGCGGATATGGAATGGAAGAACGCTAAAATATGCGCTTTCGGCATGACGAGAAGGGTGGGGAAAAATGTCGAAGAGGACAGCAACATAAGATTGATGAAGAATTCCAGGGCTCCCGTCATAACCATCGTGGGAAAAGCGTGGGATTTCCACGTGACAACGGCACTGAGAACAACCCTCGAAGAAAACCTGAAGGCCGTTGCCGACACGATCGCATACCTGAAAAATTTCTGCGAGGAAATATTTTTCGACGCAGAACATTTTTTCGACGGTTATAAGCGAAACCCCGAGTATTCTATCGAGGCGCTGCAGGCAGCAGCCGAGGCGGGGTCGGACTGCATCATTCTCTGCGACACGAACGGGGGGTCTCTCCCCTCAGAGATCGCGAAGATCATCAGGGCGGTGAAGAAAAGGGTCAAGACACCGCTGGGAATTCACTGCCATAACGACTCCGAGCTTGCGGTGGCCAATTCCCTCGCTGCCGTTGAAGCGGGTGCTATTCAGGTGCAGGGGACCGTGAACGGGTATGGTGAGCGCTGCGGGAATGCAAATCTCATCTCCGTAATTCCCGGCGTCATGGTGAAGATGGCCCTCGATTCCGTCCCCCCCGAAAAGCTCGACAAGCTTACGGAACTTTCCCGCTATGTCTCTGAAATAGCCAACGTGGGTCATTTCAAGCGCCAGCCCTACACAGGGCACAGCGCCTTCGCCCACAAGGGGGGAATGCACGTTAGTGCCATAAGAAGGCATCCGGGGACGTACGAGCACCTCGAGCCTGAAACGGTTGGCAACAGAAGGAGGGTCCTCATTTCAGATCTGTCGGGAAGGAGTAATATTCTCGAAAAGGCAACCCAGTTTGGTATCGATATCAAGGGCACTGATCCCATCGCCGAAGAGGTGCTAAACAGGATTAAAGAGCTCGAGCATCAGGGATATCAGTTCGAAGGGGCTGAGGCCTCCTTCGAGCTTCTCATGAAAAAAGCCCTCAAGACGCACAAGCCCTTTTTTGAGCTCAAGGGGTTCAGGGTGATCGATGAAAAAAGGGTTGAAGACGAGCCTCCCGTTGCCGAGGCAACGATCATGATGGAGGTGGACGGAAACCTGGAGCACACGGCGGCACTTGGAAACGGTCCGGTACATGCCCTTGACAAGGCGATACGGAAAGCATTGACGAAGTTTTTCCCCGAGATAGACGATATGGTGCTCTACGATTACAAGGTGAGGGTTCTCACCACGGGGGAGGGAACGGGAGCGACGGTCAGGGTGCTGATCGAGTCGGGCGACAGCGAGGAAAAATGGGGCACCGTCGGTGTGTCACACAACATTATTGAGGCAAGCTGGCAGGCTCTCACTGATTCGATCAGATACAAGCTTCACAAGGACAGGCTCAAAAAGAAGGAGTAAGGACTGGAAAAAAACGGCGTGAATATCCCGGGGAGAACGATCCTCTACCTTGCGTCCGTGCTTGCGATCGTGCTCTTTTTTTCTCTCTACGAGTTTTTCAGTAAGACCCTGTCTGAAAATCCGCCTTTACATGACGGAATAGGTAAACAATCGTCGCTAACCAAGCAGCTTCTGGACGAAGAGATCGAGATCGTAAAAAGGGACACCAGGAAAAAGATTATCGCAGGGATAAAAATAAACGTGAACACTGCCACCTCTGAAGAGTTGTCCCTCTTACCCGGAATATCTGAGGAAACAGCCGAATACATAGTGAAATATAGGACCGAACGGGGTAAGATAAAAACGTACAAAGAACTTTTGAGCGTTAAGGGGATCAAGGAAATAAAGCTTAAAAAAATAAAGCCTTTTATTGAGCTTTAGCTTTTTTTTTGATACAATAATTGACAAATTTAGTAGACTTATAGAAGGAGGGGGTATGATAGAGGCACTGAAAAAAGATATTCAGGTCACCTTTGAAAGAGACCCGGCGTCCAGGAGCGTGCCGGAGATACTTCTCTGCTACCCGGGACTGCACGCGATATGGATGCACAGATTGGCCCACTGGGCGTGGAGAAAGAATCTGAAACTGCTCGGCAGATTCATATCGCACATTTCCCGGTTCTTGACAGGGATCGAGATACACCCCGGTGCGAAGCTTGGCCCGGGCTTTTTCATCGACCACGGCATGGGCGTTGTGATCGGGGAAACTGCTGAAGTGGGTGAAAACGTGACGCTCTACCACGGGGTAACCCTCGGGGGAACGAGCTGGAAGAAGGAAAAGAGGCATCCCACGATCGAGGATAACGTCATCATCGGGGCAAATGCCACGATCCTCGGACCAATCACCGTGGGGTCCAACTCGAAAATAGGATCCGGGTCCGTCGTGGTAAAGGATGTGCCGCCAAACTCGACGGTTATCGGTGTTCCCGGCAGAATTGTTTACCAAAAAGGTGACGTATACAAAGATGAGGAGGGGATCGCCGGGGTGCCCGATCCCGACGCGAAGGCGATCAAGTGCCTCGTCGACCAGATTCACGCGCTGGAAAAGAACGTTGAGGAACTCTCCCACAAGCTCGAAGAGCACGAAGACACCAGTTTGCACGCCGGGGCAAAATGAGCGAAATTTTAAAACCTTTGGGAGATAGGAGCGACGGCTCGATCAAAGGCGTTCAAAGGATGGGTTAGATGAAGATAACCACGAGAGGAAGATATGCCGTGCGGGCAATCGTCTGCCTTGCTTACCAGAGCAGGGGTAATCCCGTATCGATAAAAGAGATATCTAAAAAAGAGCGGATTTCCCAGAAGTACCTCCACCAGCTTTTTCAAAAAATGCGAAACGCCAATATCGTTAAGAGCATACGCGGTCCCGGGGGTGGGTTCGTTCTTGCCCGGCACCCGTCATTGATCTCGATATGGGAGATCATCAGCTCGGTGGAACAGAACTTTTCGCAGATCGGATGCCACAGGGAGACCAAAAAGGTATGCAACATCATCGATGGGTGCAAAACCCAGCTCATGTGGGAGAAATTATCGGAAAAAATGGAGGAATTTCTCGACTCCATAACGGTCGAGAGTCTTATCAAAGACGCTTTTTACGGGAGAATGGAGGCTGCAGGTGAGGAAAGTATATTTTGATCACAACGCAACGACGCCGGTTCGCAAAGAGGTACAGGAAGCAATCCTTCCTTTTACCTTCGAGGAGTTCGGAAATCCGTCGAGCATACACTGGGCGGGGAGGGAAGTAAGGAAGAAGGTGGAGTGGGCGAGGGAAAAGGTGGCGGCTTTTTTTGGCTGCGAACCGGCGGAGATATCGTTTACCAGCTCTGGTACCGAGAGCGACAACATCGCCATAAAGGGGATTGCATTCAAGAACATGGATCAGAAGGGCCACATAATCACCTCATCCGTTGAACATCCGGCAGTCATCAAGAGTTGCGGCTCTCTTCAGAAAATGGGGTTCGAAGTGACCTATCTTCCCGTAGGGAAAGACGGTATCGTCGATCCCGATGACCTTAAAAAGAGCATAAGGAACGACACGCTCCTTATCACCATCATGTACGCAAATAACGAGACGGGAGCGATTAATCCGGTAAGAGAGATTGCAAGAATCTCCCGGGAGCACGAGATACCTTTCCACACAGATGCGGTTCAGGCCATCGGGAAGATCCCGGCACGAATCGAAGATGTGGATGCAGATATCGTGACGTTTTCGGGGCACAAAATCAACGCCTTGAAAGGGATCGGAGGGATATACGTTAAAAGAGGTCTTCACCTCGAGCCGCTGATTCACGGAGGGCATCAGGAGCGCGGGAGGAGAGCCGGCACGGAAAATGTCGTGGGTATCGTATCAATGGGCAGAGCATTCGAGCTTATCGCTTCTGAGTGGGAGGAAGAGGCGAAGGAAGTGAAGAGGCTGAGAGACAAGTTCGAGCTAGGGTTGCTCGAGAAAGTCCCCGACATATACGTGAACGGAAGCAGGGAGTGGAGGCTGCCCAACACGACGAACATCGCCTTCCGTTTTATCGAAGGCGAAGCACTGCTCGTCTCGCTCGATATGGTGGGAATCGGCTTATCAACAGGCTCTGCCTGCACCTCGGGTTCAACGGAACCATCGTACGTACTCACCGGAATGCGCGTGGACCCAATAGATGCCCAGGGGTCACTCAGGTTCAGTCTGGGTTACGGAAACACCGATGAGGATGTGGACTACGCGCTTGAGAAGATCCCGGAGATAGTTTCACGGCTGAGAAGCCTCTCCCCGATATACAAAGCGAAAGCTAATTAGAAGAGATTAGTCAACACACGCAATTTATTACATAAATTAATCTCTTCAATATTCATCTTTTATATTTGACTTTAATTATTCCCGAATAAACTGCCGCAGAATAATAAATTATCAGCGGTATTAAATGTCTATTCCGGTATCCAACAGAACTTGCCAGAAGATTCATACATCGTACCACTGGTATAGAATCCGTTAGAATTGTAAACTGATTAAAAGTTTTATAGGTTAAGCATGAAAGAAAAAGTTGTCGTTGCCATGAGCGGGGGGGTCGATTCTTCCACTGCAGCCTACCTTCTTTCGGAGGAGGGGTACGAGGTTATCGGCGCATCCCTCGATCTTTACGATTTTTCCCAGGTGACCGAGGCCAGGGCCGGAACCTGCTGCTCCCTCGATGATATATACGACGCACGCGACGTCTGCTTCAATCTCGGCGTCCCTCACTACGTGTTCAACTATCGGGACATTTTCAAAAGGGAGGTGATCGATAACTTTGTGCGGGAATACGGCGAGGGCAGGACCCCGAACCCCTGCATCGTCTGTAACGATGTGATAAAGTTCGAGGTCCTTCTTGACCGGGCCCGAATGCTCGGTGCAGCCTATCTCGCGACGGGTCATTATGCGAGGATCGATAAAGGGGAAGGGGGTCGGTTTCGCCTTTTGAAGGGAGTCGACGAAAAAAAAGACCAGTCATACTTTCTCTACCGGCTCAATCAAAGAAACATACCCTACCTCCTTTTTCCCTGCGGCAACTACAAAAAGGATGAGATACGCAGGATCGCCGCAAATGCCGGCCTTCCGGTAAACGACAAAGATGATTCACAGGAGGTATGCTTCGTAACGGAGAAATCCTACGCCGATTTTCTCCTGAAAATGGGCCTTCGTGAAAAAGAGGGCGATATTGTCACGGTGGGGGGAGAGATCGTGGGAAAGCACCGGGGGCTGTTCAGGTTTACCGTGGGCCAGCGAAAGGGGATTGGAGTTTCCACGGACGTTCCTCACTACGTCGTTCATATCGACAGGGAAAACAACAGGGTGGTGGTTGGCCCTGAAAAGTTCCTTTTTTCCTCAGGGGCTGTGGTGGAAAGATTGAATTTTCTCGCAGATGACCTGCCGGAGGGAGAATTTGCTGCAAGCGCGAAAGTGAGATACCGCTCGGAAGATGTATCGTCGAGCGTAACCATCAAAAAAGATACGATGGTGGTGCTCTTTAACAGGAAGGTAAAGAGCGTGACACCGGGCCAGGCCCTGGTTCTGTATCGGGGTGAGGAGGTGATCGGTGGAGGAGTTATACAAGAACCGATATGGGATGGAAAAGAGCTATGAAGAAAGCGTCGATCAAGACTATCGGGTGTAAGACAAACTTTGCCGATTCGAAAGTCCTCGATGCGACGCTTCGAAAGCTGGGGATCCAAATGGTCCCATTCGGCATGAAGGCCGATTTTGTGATCGTAAACTCCTGCGTCGTGACGCACCGGGCCGAGGCTGACAGCAGAAGGGCGCTAAGCAAAGGAAAGAGGGAAAGTCCCGGGGCAAGGACGGTCCTCACGGGTTGCGGCGCCCACGAAGCAGCAATAGAAAATATCTCCACATACGCAGACACGGTTCTTACCATTTTGCAGCAGTCGGACGAGGAGGCCCTGAGAGCCCTGCTGGGGATCGATGCCGTAACAAGGAATAGTGAAGGATCCGAAAAGCTTTTGCAGCAAGGCAGGGATAGATCGAGAATATTTATCAAGATACAGAACGGGTGCAACAACAACTGCACCTACTGTATCGTCCCAACCGTCAGGGGAGGAAGTGTCTCCCGACATCACGCGCAGATACTGGATGAGATCGTCGCCTGTGAGAATGAGGGATATCCCGAGGTGGTGCTGACGGGAAATCACATTGGAAACTACAAAAGCGGCGGGAAAGAGGGGCTCTCTCTTTCTTCTCTCGTTGAATCGGCCATCAGGAGTACACGAAAGGTCCGTGTACGTTTGAGCTCCATCGAAGTCGATGAGGTGGATGACGACCTGCTGGAGATGCTGGCATCGGAGAAAAGGCTCTGCAACCACCTCCACATACCGCTTCAAAGCGGCGACGATCGAATACTTCGCAGGATGGGCCGGTGGTATTCCACGGACACCTACAAAAACTTTCTCGAGAAGATAAAGAACCGCTCGGAAATGATCTGCATTGGAACCGACATTATTACCGGTTTTCCCGGGGAGACGGATGAGAGTTTCGAGAAAACCTTCCGTTTCTTTCGGTCCTTACCCGTTGACTACGTTCATGTCTTTCCCTTTTCCCAACGAACGGGCACGAAGGCAAAAGCGATGACAGATCAGGTGCCGGAGCGGAAAAAGAGAGAGAGGACGGAGAGATTATTGAGAGAGGGGGAGGAAAAAAAGAAAAAATTCGTCGAGGGGTTCATCGGAAAAACCCTCGAGGTTGTCACGGAAAAGGTATCGCCATACAATGGATTGGCGCAGGGGACTTCGGATAACTACATTAAAGTCGTATGGAAGGGAAGCGCCTCAAATCACCCGGAGCTGGTCCGCGTCCATATCGAGGAAAGAGATGGAGACAAGGCAGTTGGAACGTATCGGCGAGGAAGAAATTAAACAAATCGAGCAGATTATCGGCTACTCTTTCAGCGATAAGAGCTTTCCCGAAACAGCCCTTTCCCACAGGGCGATCATCGGCCTGAGCAACACGAAAACTTTAAAGAACCAACAGCTTGAGTTTCTCGGTGACTCAATCATATCCTACGTTGTTTCACGGTTTCTCTTCGAATACTACGGAGATAAGGACGAGGGGTTCATGTCGAAACTGAGATCCCGTATCGTGGACAACCGAAATATGGCGAATGTGTCGAAACGGTTGGGTATAGAATCTCTCGTCCTGAAAGTGAAAAACAAAGGCAAGAAAAAGGGAAGCGGAAGGCTTTCATTGAAAATTCTCGGCGACATATTCGAGTCTGTTACGGGCGCGATCTACCTGGACGGGGGCATGGCATGCGCCAGCAGGTTCATCGTAGAAACACTCCTTCACGATATCGAGTCTGTGGAAAAAACCGAGGTCGATTACAAGACGAACCTTCAGGAATGGTCCCAGAAAAAGGGTCTTCCCCTTCCCGCATACACGCTTCTTTACTCTGTTGGACCCGAGCACGGAAAAAGTTTCACCATATCGGTGAGGGTGGACGAGCTTGGCAGTGCAATCGGAATGGGCAGTTCGAAAAAAGAAGCCGAGCAGAACGCGGCGAGGAAACTCTTTGAATCGATCGAGAAAAAGTAAAAGAGTGATCATGCCCTTTTTCCTCACCCACGCCGGATGCGGTTCGCGGTGCTCATTTTGCAACCAGGAAGCCTTGACGGGTGTCCCCACCGGGCTTGCATCCTCTCTCCTTGACTTTTCTAAGAGGCTCTCCTCCTACGCTCGTAACCCCCATGAGATAGCCCTCTACGGGGGCGATCTTCTCAACCTACCCGCGATGGATATTCGGGAAGTTCTCCACAAGGTTACCGGTGAAGTGCGGGAAAAGCTCGGGGCACTCCCACCACTGCGGGTTTCCACGTCTCCACGGTCTATCAACAGGGAAAAACTGCAATTGCTCGGAGAGTACAATGTGAAGACCGTCGAGATCGGGGCAGTATCAACCAGTGAGGTAGTTCTAAGGGCCGCCCGGAGGGGCTACTCTCGAGACCGCGTTATTTTCGCAGTAAATTTGGTGAGGGATATGGGCTTCGAGGCGGGGGTCCAGTTTGTCACCGGACTCCCCGGAGACACGCTTCAATCTTTCCAAAAAACGCTCTCAGACGTATTATCTATCGGGCCTCGTTATGCCGTACTGTATCCGCTCGTCGTTTTAAAAGGTACGGAGCTTGCGCGGCTTTTTCGATCGAAAAAGTTCCAGCCACCGGGAAGGTCCCACATACTGAAAGCAGCCACGCTTTTCATCATTTCCTGCAAAATGTGGAAAGTTAAGATTGCCCGGATCGGCTTGTACGATTCTGATATGGACCCAAACGATATCCTCTGCGATTCCTTTCCCGGAAATTTGCGGCAAGAAGCTGAGGGAGTTCTCTGCCGGTTGATGGTCGAGTACCTGATCTCCGGAAACGATACCATCACATCGGTAAATTTCAACAGGAGGAGAGAAACGTCCGTGAGGGGTAAAAGGGGGAGAAACCTGGAAAAAATATTCTCCACCAATCCCCACCTGCGGGGACAGGTTTTTTTCCACGATCACGCCTCTTTGCTTGTCGGTGTTGACAGGTTGGGAACGCAGTACACTGTTAGTGGAGAGGAAAGCGAATTTTTGGCTTTTGCAACGGGGAAGATCATGGAGCGCCATACGATATGAAGAAAGGAAAGTCAGGGTTCGTCGGGATTATCGGCAGGCCGAACGTTGGAAAATCCACCTTCCTCAACCGGGTTCTCGGAATCAAGGTCTCTATTGTTACGGAAAAACCCCAGACGACAAGGGACCGGATTTCCGGTATCTATACCGGTGGGCAGGGCCAGATAATTTTTATCGATTCGCCGGGCATACACGACCCGAAAACGGCCCTGAACCGTTACATGGTGAAGGAGGCGATGGCCATCATGGAGGATTGCGACCTCGTGCTCCACATGACGGACAACAATCTTTTTCGGTTCTCCAGTGAAGAGGTTCTCGTTACAGCAGCGCTTGAAAAAAGCGGGTATAGAAAAATACTCGCTATCAACAAAATCGATCTCATGACCCTGAAGGACCGGGAGAAGATTCTTGCATGGATGACGAATCATTGTGATTACGATAGGATATTCGATACCAACGCAGAGGCGGGATTTGGCATCGACGGGGTGCTGGAATATATTTTTTCACAACTGCCGGAAGGACCCTTCTACTACCCTGAAGACCATGTGACGGACAGATCTGAGCGTTTCCTCTGCAAGGAGATCGTCAGGGAAAAACTCTTTCTCAACCTGAAAGAGGAAGTCCCGTACAGTACTGCCGTCATGGTGGATGAGATAAAGTTGAACCCGGTCAAAGATATCGTCTCGATCAGCGCATACATATACGTTGAACGCGATTCTCAAAAGGGAATTATCATCGGAAAAGGTGGGGCGCTTTTGAAGAAAGTCGGTACCGCGGCACGCCTGGATATGGAAGAGCTTTTCGGGAAGAAGGTCTTTCTTCAACTTCAGGTGAAGGTGGAGAAGGGCTGGAGCAGAAAAGAGTGGATATTGAGGAGACTGGGGTACTGATGAAACCCTGTACTTTTTGCGCTTCCCCCGGTTTAGCGCTCGATGAAAATAAGCCGAGTGCCAATCAGGCATAAGAGAACAAAGATGTTTCGACCGGACATTGAGGATTATGGAGAGACTATTCAAGGTGGCAATTATTGGCAGGCCGAATGCGGGCAAATCAACGCTCTTTAACAAAATGCTGGGAAAGAGGAAGTCGTTAACTTTCGGCCGGCCGGGAATTACAAGGGACTTCGTAACCGAGAAGATGAGTTTCAAGGATAAGAGTTTTGAGCTCATCGACACCGGTGGATTCGTCCCAGACTCCGATGAGGAGATCGTGCTGCTCGTCAAACGTCAGGTCCTCCGGGCCATAGAGGAGGCCGACCTTCTCGTTCTTCTCCTCGATGGGAAAGAAGGGATCTCAACGATCGATGGTGAGATCGTAGAAATATTGAGGGAGAGGGGAAAAGATTTGATCCCAGTGCTCAACAAGGTTGATTACAAGAAATACCGGGAAACCATACCCTCCGTTTATGAAATGGGGATCGAGGGATTCATGGAGGTTTCAGCCGAACACGGAACGGGAGTCCTGGAACTGCTCGAGGAGATAGCTGCGAGGGCAAAAGATAAGGTTGTGGAAGATGAAACCAGGGAACGACTCTGCAGGGTCGGTATCGTCGGGAGACCGAATGTGGGAAAATCGACCCTCATCAATACGCTACTCGGCCAGGAGAGGATCATCGCAAGCCCCGTTCCGGGAACAACGAGGGATACGATAGATACGGAGATGGTCTCTTTCGGGAGAAAAATTGTTCTCGTCGATTCCGCCGGCATAAAACCGCGGGGTAAAACGGTTGATCCCGTCGACAAGATCATGTCCATCAGATCGATACAGAGCATAAAAAGCTGTGATATTGCCGTTCTCGTCATCGATGCAAGTATCGGGGCAACGCACAACGATCAACAGATTATGAGATACATTTTGGAAGAAAAAAAGGGGGCAGTCATCGCGGCGAACAAAATTGACCTGATCAAAAAAGAAGCGTATCCAGAGTCTCTCCGGGATCTTTCCGATTCGTTTCGCTTCTCTTCCTTCGTTCCCATCGTGCCAATCTCCGCTACCTTGAATAAGGGTTTGAAAAAGATGATGAAATCGGTGTTCTCCGTCTTCGATCGATACGCAAAGAGGGTAAAAACATCCGATCTCAATCGCGAGGCAGAGAAGTTTCTCTACACCGTTTCGATACCCGGCTCCAGAAGGCCGAACAGGGCGTATTATATAACCCAGACCGGGATTTCACCGCCGGTCTTCACGATATTTGTAAAAGACCCGACCCGTATCCCCGAATCATTCAGACGCTACGTGTCGAACAGAATCAGGGAGAGCTTCGATTTTAAAGGATGCCCTCTGGTAATCACCTTCAGGCAAAAGTGATGGGAGAACAGGGAAGAGCCTTACTCAGTACCGTTCGTGACGGGGGAAAGAGGTTCATTTCGAACGATGGCTTTGTTTACAGTGCCTCTATTTCCTTCAACGTGATGCTTGCCGCTGTGCCGTTTCTCTTTTTCCTCATTCTGCTGGTGAGTTTATTCATACCGGAGGTCGCATCTGATTCGGAGGAGATACGAGAGCTCATCGAGAGGTTTTTCCCTTTTTCCTCGGGGTTCATTCTAGATAACATAAGAGTCCTCTACAAGGGAAGAGGGGCCCTCGGCGTGATCGGCCTCGTCACCCTTTTCATGACAACATTTTCATTGACCAACACGATTCACGTCTCTCTTGCAGCGATGCTCACGGATGGGCAGGGGAAAAAATTTCTCAGAACGTTCGTATCACATGCAGTTGCAATAATTTTCCTCCTCATCTTGCTCCTCGTCGTCTTTTCAGCCAGCTCGCTCATCTCCCTGATCACACGGATCGCCTCGCACATAGAGATACAATTTTTCCGGTTCATTTTCAGCGAAACGATCCTGATAATCCACCGGGCGATCCCCCTCTTTCTCTTTCTCATCGTGTCAACACTGGTCTACCGGCACCTTTCTCCTATTCACATTCCGAGAAAGCTGGCAATCGCCGGAGGGGGCATCTTTACCCTGTCGGCATACCTTTTGAACAAAGCCGTTATCATCTACCTGAGTAAAATAAGCAAGCTCAGCCTTATTTATGGTTCAATTTTCGGTGTGATTTGTTTTATAATTGCAACATACTTATTTGCTGCATTTTTCCTTTTTACCGCTTGCATAATCGGTGAGCACCTGAATGAAAAGATAAGAGGCTGACAGGAATCCTTTATGATAATACCATTCAGGGGGATAACCCCTGTTCTCGGCAGAAATGTATATATAGCCCCTACTGCAGTTATCATTGGAGATGTCAGGATCGGTGACGACTCGAGCATCTGGTTCGGAACCGTCGTCAGGGGAGACGTGAACTCCATCGTTATCGGCGCGAGAACAAACGTTCAGGACAACTCCACACTCCACGTGGTAACCGATGCATTTCCCCTCATTATCGGTGATGAAGTAACCGTTGGCCACAATGTCGTCCTGCACGGATGCACGGTGGAAGACAGGTGCCTCGTGGGAATAGGGGCCGTAATTCTCGACGGCGTAAAAATCGGAACGGGGTCAGTTGTTGCTGCCGGCTCGGTCGTTACCCAGGGAACGGAAGTCCCGGGTCATTCCCTCGTGCGCGGGGTTCCGGGAAAAGTGGTAGAAAATCTCGGAAAAGATTCAGAGGAAGCAATTCTCGTTTACAGTGAGAGCTACCTGAAAACGAAAAATCTCTATTCCCGGGAGTGAAAACCCATGCGGCTTGCATCTATTGACGCGGGCACCAACACCCTCAGGCTTCTCATCGTCACTGCAAATGCAAAGGGCAGGTACAGAGCGATTGAGCGGCAGCGCTTTATAACGGGGCTTGGCACCGAATTTGTCCGTACAGGAAGCTTCGGATCGACCGAAATGCACGCTTCCATCGGTGCATTGAGGAAATTCGGGGAGAAGATGAGGAAAATGAAGGTGGAACGATATTTTGCAGCGGGGACTCAGGCCTTCAGGGAAGCACTCAATGCCCGGGGTTTCGTCGAACAGGTGGAGTTGGAAACAGGCATCCGGTTGACGGTTATCGACCCGGAGATGGAGGCAAGCCTCTCCTTCGCAGGAATAGTGGAAGCTGTGGGCGTCGAAACGGCGAAAAATTCCGTAATAATCGACATCGGTGGAGGAAGCACAGAAATTATGCGCGGCGGCGCACGCAGGGGAAAATGGGCAAGCACCAATCTGGGGGTCGTTCACCTGACATCTCTTTTTTCACCGGGTGATCCCCCGAAAAAATGGGAAATTACCAATATGCGCTATTTCATCCGCGACCGGCTCCTCTCCGTCCGGGCCGAAATTGGGATGAAGAAAGCCGCAAAAGTGATAGGAACGGCGGGCACCTACACGACTATCGCAGCGATTCACAAGAGGATGAGGCTCTACAACCCGGAAATAATAAACGGAACCCGCCTCACGAGAAAAAGAGTCGCGAATCTGGCGAAAAAGCTTTACCGGCTGAGAGCGAAAGAAAGAGAAGAAATACCGGGAATGGAAAGGGGACGAGAATACCTCATCGTCCCGGGCCTCATTATTGCTGAGGAAGCCATGGAC
>CAYFXN010000018.1:26518-27232 GCA_964347065.1 uncultured bacterium
TGGACGTTTTTTCTGCGAATGAGACGGTCGTTTCCGATGGCAGCCTCCTCGAAGGCATTATCAATGCAATGCAAACCCGAAAGATAAAAGGAGATGTGTATGAAGATCCGAAACTTTGAAGAGACACTAACCTTCGATGACGTCCTTCTCTTGCCCCGTGGTTCGCGTCTACTGCCGAAGGAAGCAGATGTTACGACCAATCTTACAAAAAAAATTAAGCTGAACATTCCCATCATATCTGCCGCGATGGACACCGTCACGGAGTCTCAACTGGCTATCGCTCTTGCGAGGGAAGGCGGAATCGGCATTATCCACAGAAATAACACGCCCGACGCACAGACCAATGAGGTAAGCAGGATCAAGAAATCGGAATCTGGCATGATCGTCGACCCGATAACCATCGGGCCTGAAGGAAAAGTCCACGAGGCTCTCGAGCTCATGAAGAGGTACAGCATCTCTGGCGTACCGGTTACCAGGAAGGGCAAACTGGTGGGTATTCTGACGAACAGGGATCTCAGGTTCGAGACGAATTTCGAACAGCCGGTGAAAAACGTTATGACCAAAAAAAATCTTATAACGGTGCCGGTAGGGACCACTCTCGAGGAAGCGAAGGAGATCCTGCACCGGCACAGGATCGAGAAGCTCCTCGTGGTGGACGACGAATATAACCTGAAAGGGCTCATAACGATAAAAGACATCATAAAAATTATGAAA
>CAYFXN010000019.1:0-26850 GCA_964347065.1 uncultured bacterium
AAGATGAGGATCATGGCACCATAAAGGGGCACGGTCAATGCCATGGGGGGGCGGATGGCGAAAAAAGAGAGAATTTCAAGCGGAGCAACGACGGCAAGACTCGCCAGGAGCCACCTGAATTTTTTATTTTCCAGAAGTTCCGAATAGCCCATAGTATGCATTATAAATCGAGGAGTAAGGATTAATCAAAGCGGTCCTCTCCCCGATTCGTCCGTTAAACCGCCGGCCGCCAAATTGCTGACGGTCAGATTGCCCGGAGGCTGTAGTGTCCTGAAGACCAAGAGGAGGCAACGAAAAAAACGACGAACCGTGAACAGAGACTCAATACGAACGTGATGGAATTTAATCCCTTTCCCTCACCGGTCTTTTTCCCCCTCTTCAATCCAGATGCGGGGCACCCCGCGTATACCGGGCGTACATGGGCGACCACATGCGGGATACCACCAATTCCGCCAAAAGTTCGGGCACAACCGGTTTGCTCGCCACCTTCTGCTCCATCGCCATTTTCGCCACTTCGATCGCAAGCTCCCGGCAAACCATTCTCAAATCGGAAATCGCGGGGTAGACGCAATTCAACTCGAGCCGGTAGGGAGAGACGAGCTCGGAAAGCCTCTGCGCGGCCACGGTGAACATTTCGTCGGTTATCACCCGGGCTTTCACCAGAAGGGCTCCCAGGCCGACTCCGGGAAAGATAAAAACGTTGTTTCCCTGTCCGACGATGAACACCTTCCCTTTGTAGTCCACATCGGGAAAAGGGCTTCCCGTGGCAACGATTGCCTTTCCGCCAGTAAAGCGGTAGATATCCTCGGGCCGCGCCTCGGCGAAGCTCGTGGGATTCGACAGGGGGAAAATAACGGGACGCTCACACCCTTCCCCCATTGCCCTGACGACCTCTTCGCTGAAGGAGCCGGTGACGCCGGAGAGACCGAGCAGAACCTGTGGCTTAGCATTTTTCACTGTGTCTATAAGGGTAACATTTCCCGGATCTTTAACCGACCAACCCTTCGCGAAATCGGCGCTCCTTGCAAACTCCCTCTTGTACTCGTCGAGCCCGCTCCGGCCATCGAAGAGGACACCCCTGCTGTCCAGGATGTACAGGCGGTCCTTCGCCTCTTTTTCCGTCAATCCTTCCGCAAGAAGGGCGGAGTAGATCTGCCGGGTGACACCGATTCCCCCTGCACCGGCGCCGTAAATCACAAATACCTGGTCGGAGAGCCTCTCCCCTTTTATTTTCATGGCACCGTTTATGCCCGCCAGGGTCACCGCCCCCGTCCCCTGAATATCGTCGTTGAAGGAGGGAATCTCGTCACGATATTTGTCCAGGAGCGTGAAGGCGTTCTGCTTGCTGAAATCCTCCCACTGAAGGATCGTGTTGGGGAAGTTCCTCCCAACACCCTTCACAAATTTATCGACAAACGCAAAGTACTCACTCCCGCTGAGCCTCTTGCTCCGAATCCCGAGGTACATGGGATCTCTCAAGAGCTCATCGTTGTTGGTCCCCACGTCGAGCGTAACGGGAAGGCAGTTGGCCGGGTTGATCCCGGCACCGGCCACGTAGAGAGAGAGTTTCCCGATGGGAATCCCCATGCCCCCCACTCCCTGGTCCCCGATGCCGAGAATCCCTTCCGAGTCCGTCACGACGATCATCTCGACGTTATCGTGGGGAAGGGAGGCAAAAATATCGTCGATTCTGTCGATATTATCGGGTGAGAAGAAGATCCCCCGGGTGAACCGGAAGATGTGGCTGTACTGCTGGCAGGCGAGCCCAACCGTGGGGGTATAAACGATCGGGATCATCTCCTCGAGGTACTGGATGATGAGGCCGTAGAAAAGGGTCTCGTTCCTGTCCTGAAGGGATCGCAGAAATATGTACTTTTCGATGTCCGAGGGTTTTGCGAAGAAGTTCTCGTAGCTCCGAAGAACCTGCTCGTTGAGGGTAGTCACCGCGCTCGGCAAAAAACCGTCCAATTTGAAAAGCTTTCGCTCCTCGTGGGTAAAGGCGGCCCCCTTGTTGAGAACCGGGTTGTGAAGAAGCTCGAAGCCGTCCGAGTCTATCTCGTACACATCTGTTCCATCTTCGTCCTTGAGGATCTTGAAGCGGAGCATGACCTCCTCCTTTTCTTATGTGTGAAATTCTCATGGAACGGATCTGCGGGTCCCGCAGGAGATATAAAATATTATAGTGATAAAAATTGCCGTTGTGAACAGCATTCGCTCCAGCGGAGAAGAGAAATACCCCGAAACAGGGGACATCCAGGTTTCCGGGAGTGTAGGCCGCCTAAACGGCGTTAGCTGTTTTTCGGAACTTTCGGTGGCACCCGCATTTGCCCTATATAAAAAAACCTCATTGTTGTAAGATAGGTGCAAAATTCTTTACACTCATTCCCTATGGGCATTTCATGGTTTTTCAACTCATATCCAGGAATGTTTATAGCCCAATCATTCACCCACTCATTTATCGCCGCAATCGTCGTGAACCGGGCAATAAAGGCCTGGCGCATTCGAAGCCCCCTGGTGAAACAGCGGTTTCACTACCTGGTGATTATGTTCCCCCTCGTCGCCTTTCCCGTGTACAGCCTGATCAATCCTGCCAGAAAAGCTCTCGCCTTTCGGCTGGGGGCGCTCTTCGACGTGAACCGCTGGCTTGCCATTGAAATACTGGGGAGCATCCCGGGACACCTCTTCTTCATCCTCCTCCTGGCCGTAACCTCCCTCATCTTCTTTTTCCAGGAAGCGTTTCCCATAATTCGCCACATGTTTTCCTCCCATGACAAAACTCCCGGGACACTTATCTCCGATGATTCCGTTGTGGCCGACGCTCTCGCAAGCCTGGCGGGGGAGGTACCGGATTTTTTTGTTCTCGACGATGATGAGATCCTCCTGTATTCCACAACAGGCAAAAACGCCTCGCTCTACCTCTCCCGGGGCCTCATTCAGACACTGTCCTTCGATGAGCTGCAGGCGGCCCTCGCCCACGAGATCGCCCATATAACGAGGAACAGAAAGCCTCACCTTTTAATCGTCTTTCTCTTCAGGATAGTTCTGTTTTTCAATCCCGTCGCGCTCGTCGAGTTCAGAAGAGTCGTCCAGGAGGAAGAGAAGATCTGCGATGATATCGCCGTTGAAACAACGGGGAAGCCCTCGGTACTGGCCGAGACGCTGAGGAAGCTCTATTTGCCCGAAAAAGCGCCACAGAAGGCCATTACAAAAGACCTCCGTCGCGTGGGAAGCACCGTCGAGGAGCGGAGCCACAGCTTGTTGATTCAGAGCAGGATAACGAGGCTCGAGCGCGAACGGGAGGGGGAATCAGGCCTATCCTGGCTCAAGTTCTTTAGCGTTGCTGCTGTTGTGGCAGGAATAAATTACTTCGTCGTATGACGGAGGGAGGAGAAGCTATATTGGAAAACAGGGCGTTCCGTCTCATCTCCCTCGTCCTGGCAGTGGGGGTATTGATTCTTCTCTTGAAGGTGCTCAACTGGGTTCCCCTCGCCCTGGACAGAAATATCATCAGGCGCTACAAGAGTATCGAGGAAGTGCAGGGAAAACTGAAGCTTGAAAAGATCTATATCCCCTCCTATTTCCCCCAGAGCATCAAATGGCCTCCCGCGGAAATACTTGCCCAGGGGAAGCCGTTTCCCGCTGTATTGATGGAATTTCGAGATATCGAAAAGGGGGAGCCATCACTCATCATAACCCAGGCGGGATCACCGGATTTCGACCCCGGCAGTACGATCAAGATGCGTGAAATAAAAGAAACGGTGGTCTACCGGCTGAAAGGGAGGGAAGCGATCCTCGAAGTCGGTTCCTGCCATCGGGGCGACACCTGCAGCCAGATCTCCTGGGATGAGGGGAGTTACCGGGTAACGCTCCTGCTGAACGCCCCTCCGATGGAGCTTATCAAGATTGCCGAAAGCATGCTCCGCAAACAGGTGGAAGACTGAGAAAGAAATGGTCGTTCCCTCCCCGGCTAACCTGCCGAAATTTTCGGCCCATAAAGGCATTTGCCTCCTTCCCGAATTTTCACGGGCAGGCAATCCGACGCTTTTGCTCCGTAAAGGGGAAAATCGGTAGCGTAAAACCCGGAAAGATACCTTTTGCCTCCTTCGGGACAAAAATCTTACCCGGGGCAGACCATTGTTTTCCTATATTACAAGTCATTTTTCCGCAAAATAGGTAAATTTTCTATGAAAAATAGGTATTTCTTCTAATTGTCGAAGTTTGCCCCGTTTCCTATAGTGGAACCATGGAAAGGGAAAACGGAAAAAAAACAACGAAGGCGGGAAGAGAAAACGCTGCAGACTGGATTCCCGTCAAGGCCGGCAAGATGCAAAAGAAAGGAGGTGAGAGAAATGTTTAAACACAACGGAGGTCACCGGGTGGGAAGCGGAATTTACTGGAACGCGGAAAACGGTTCAATGGTCCACGTGAAGGACGAGTGTGTACTCCCGGGTGAGGAGAGAACCATCTATTACCGTATACCATTCCCTCTCCTCTTTCCCCTCGGTATGGTCCTTGGGGGGCTCTACGTATTCGCACTGCCCCTCATTGGGATCGTGAACGCAGTCTCCGTGGTAGGCCAGAGAGTGTTTGGCGGAGTCCTGAGTCAGATGAGAAAGAGCATATCCTTCGGTTGGCGGCCCACGGAGGCATATCTCGCGGGAAAGAACAAGAAGGAGAAAAAGGGCGAAAAAGAGTCAGAATAGCGAACGTGAGCACGCAGCACCTCGTGAAAAAGAGGCAGGGAGAAAACGGTTGGAAACGAAAAGCAGTGAACAGATAGACATACAAGGAGGTACACGATGCATACCCTGGTAGATTTTTTGACTCGCGTGAAAGGGGTCGAATATATCATATCCGTCGCATTTATCGCCGCCTTCATCATCTACCTCGAGGTTCTGAAGCCGAAGCCTTTTAAAACGCTCGTGCACTCAGGAAAGGAAGATCTGAGCTTTCTCAAAGAGCGGGGGTATAGAAATACGTTGAAGACTATCGGGAGGATTCTGGCTGCTCCCTTTATCGGTCTTTTCTACGTGGTGAGCCTCCCCTTCATCTTCGTCTACGCTGTGGGAATCGAGCTTCTGGAAATGGCGGTGGCGGGGCTGGAGAGCATTTTCACCCTTGCGGGGAAAAATGTGACCTTCGGATGGAGGCCCCAGGAAGCCTACTTTGCCGGCAGGAAAAGAAAAAAGGCGAAAGACGGGAAAGGAAAAGAGGAAAAGAAGGAAGAGGGAGAAGAGAAGGAGTAAGCGTTGTATCGACCCGCAAGGAGGCCCGATCTATGAGAAAAGAAGCTTATCTCGCTTTCTTAATCATCCTGGGAACCTGCCTGATCGCATTTTCGAGCGTGTACACCCCATCGAGGACACAGGCATCCGACACGATGGCCCCATCGTCCGATATGCCCGGGGTCGTTGTTCTTGACAGCATCACCGACCGGTACGAGCCCGTCAGGTTCGATCACCGGGAACATGTGGAGATGACTGATACCTGCGGCGAGTGTCATCACCAGCACGGTGCGGAAAAAACGCTCACCTGCAGAGAGTGTCACAAGATAGATCCCTCGGCATTTCGAAAGTCTGTCGGCACATCGAAGTTTTCGGCATGTAAAGAATGCCATGTCGAGCCCGCCCGGGCAGACAACCTGAACATACCCGGCCTCAAAGCCGCCTATCATCGAGCATGCTTCGGCTGCCACAGGGAAGTTGGAAGTGTGGGGGTCGATCCGAAAGGGTGTACGGAGACCTGTCACGAGAAAAGGGGAGAAACAGAAAAACTTAGTCGATAGAGGAAAAACTCTCTCACGAAAGAGGAGGCCCCGCATGGGAAAAAAGTCCAAGAAAGGATTTGAGGGAACTAACAGAGAAAAAAGACGGGGTGGCAAAGAGGGGAAATGGACCAGGCGGGACTTCCTGAAAACCGTCACCGCCGCCGGCAGCTCCGCCCTCCTGCTTACCCCAACAAATGTCCGTGCGTATAAAAAACTGACGGGATGGCCTGACCGGCTGGGAATGCTGACGGATCTGACAGAGTGTGTCGGCTGCAGAAGCTGCGAAGCGGCGTGTAACCGGGCGAACAACCTCCCGGAACCCAGGGTGCCTTTTGACGAGAAATCTGTCTTCGAAGAAAAACGGAGGCCAACGGCCAGCGCCTACACGGTGGTCAACAGATTCGACAATCCGAAAGACTTCCAGAAACCGATTTACCGCAAGGTTCAGTGCAACCACTGCAATGAACCTGCCTGCGCGTCAGCATGCCCCGTCCGAGCATACAGAAAGACGCCGGAAGGAGCCGTTCTCTACGATCCCGACCTCTGCTTCGGCTGCAGGTACTGCATGGTGGCCTGCCCTTTCTACGCGCCGGCATACGATTACGCAAGCGCCCTGGAACCCCGGATCGTAAAGTGCACCATGTGCCACGCCCGGGTGAAGAGCGGCGGAACCCCTGCCTGCGCGTCAGCATGCCCCGTTCAGGCAATTACATTCGGCAAACGAAAGGACCTGGTGAAGCTCGCCCGGTTGAAGATCATGAAGAATACCGAGAGGTACATGGACACCATCTTCGGGGAACACGAAGTCGGTGGGACGGGCTGGTTATACATCGCCGGAGTCCCCTTCGGCCGACTCGATTTCCCCACGAACCTCCCCGACGAACCGCTCGTCGAGCAAACCAAGGGATTTCTCTCGTCAGTTCCCCTCGTTCTCATCCTGTGGCCCGCCATCCTGGGGCTCTGCTATTCTGCAATGAACCGCGGAAATGAGGAGAAGAAGGATACGGAGGGGGGACGTCAAATGACAGCGAAGGAGGGTGAAAAATGAAGGAAGAAACTGTGGTGAAAACGGAAACCTTTCCGGCCCGCTTTATGGATAAACTGTTCATGGGGATGCCGCTCTCGGATTATATGAGGAATCTCATTACCCCTTTCAACACCGTGGCGATGTGCATTCTCTGCGTCGGCCTCCCGCTCATGGTGCTCCGCCTCACCAGCGGCCTCGCGTCGGTCACCCACGCCTCAAACGATTATCCCTGGGGCATCCTTCTTGGCTGGGGGCTCTTCGCAGGCGTTCCCCTCTCGGCCACGGGGTACATCATGGCAACAGCCGTCTACGTCTTCGGGTACAAGGAATATCATCCCCTCGTCCGGCTCGGGGTGCTCACGGGATTCATGGGATACCTCTTCGCGGTGGTCTACCTCTTAACCGACCTTGGAAGGCCGTGGCGGATCTATTACCCCATGGCGGTCTCCTACGGCCCCACCTCGGTGCTCTTCCTCGTGGCTTGGCACGTGGCACTCTACCTGACGGTCCAGTTGCTCGAATTCAGCCCTGCCATTCTGGAATGGCTCCGATCGATGCGGGTTCGCAAATGGGCCATCATGATCACCCTCGCCATGACGATAGCCGGGGTCATGCTCTCGACGCTCCACCAGTCCGCTCTCGGGGCACTGTTCCTGCTCGCTCCGGGAAAGCTCCATCCCCTCTGGTACTCAACGTTCATGCCCGTCTTTTTCTTCATATCCAGCATCTATGCCGGGCTCGCCATGGTCATCGTGGTCAGTACGATCTCTGCCCGTTTTCTGAAAGAGAGGGCCGACAACATGTTTCTGGGCTCCCTTGACAATTTGACCGTCGGCCTCGGGAAAGCGGCTTGCGTCGTCATCTTCGTCTACTTCGCCCTGAAACTGATCGGCGTTGCCCACGACCACAACTGGGATCACATAGCAACACCATACGGCTACTGGTTCCTGGTAGAGATCGTCATCTTCGTGCTCCTGCCGGGGATCATTTTTACGGTGGGCGTTAAAAAGAGCAGCGCCGCCACCGTGAGATTCGCCGCCTTCTTTGCAATAATCGGTATCATCCTGAACAGGCTCAACGTGTCCGTGATAGCTTTCAACTGGAGCCTCCCGAACCATCTCCACCACATCATTCCCCCCTGGAAGGAATTTTTCCTCGTATTGACGATCATTACGATTCACCTGCTCGTATTTCGCTGGATACTGAACCGGATGCCGGTCCTGCGGGAGGATCCCTATTATGCCAAGCTCATCGATGCACAGGGAAAAGAAAAAATATACAAGGGGGACGGCCCCGGTGAATAGAAGGGCAAAGATGCTCTCCGGGAGGCTACCTGCGAAAGAAGGCCTCCTGCAGATAGGGGATCAAATGCCGGAGGTGACCTCCTTGACTTTAGCACTTACTATTAACCGGAGACTTTGCTATTGTATACAGTAGACAGATTATTTAAGCGCATTTCCTCTCTCTACCATAGAGCCTTTTCGATAAAGGGGGGTCTCATGGAGAAGAGGAAGATCCTTACCCTTTCTCTGTTTTTTACAGGCAGTGTTCTCATCCTCTCGGCCGGAGCAGGCATCGCCCGGGTTATGGACCTGCAGGACGATACCAAAAGCTGTCTCCGCTGTCACGGGAAACCCGGCATCTTCAAAACATTTTCGAGCGGCGAAACGGTAGAGGCCCACATAGACGCGGGGAAGTTCCGATCTTCGGTTCACAACTTTCTCACCTGCTCAGCATGCCACAGCGACTTTTCCGGAGACAAACACCCGAAGAGAAGATTCAGGAACAAAGACCAGTACAGGATCCGCCAGTCGATGGCCTGCCGGGAATGCCACAAAGCGGAGAAGATCAGAGCAAAGTCAATCCACAGGAGCCTTCTCAATCAGGAAAAGAAAGGGAAAGCCCCGGTTTGCACCGACTGCCACAACGCGCACGCCACGAAGGCCGCAACGGGAGGGACGATATTCGCAACGGAGCGGCAGTACTGTATGAGCTGCCATGGCTTTGACCTCTCCATGTCGTGTAAAAACGGAGAAACGATCCCGTTGAAAGTCGACCTGTCGCTGATAGACGAAACGGTTCACAACAAGCTCCGGTGCTCGGACTGCCATTACGGCTTTTCCTCGGAGGAGCATCCCGAGAGGACGTTTGAGGCCAAAAGGGATTACATGATCGCATCATCGGAGAGCTGCAGGCGCTGCCACTTCGACAAGTATACCAAGACCCTCGACAGCGTCCACTACGATATGCTCAGCAAGGGGAACCTCAAGGCTCCCGTATGCACCGACTGCCACGGCTCGCACGCCATTTCCCGTGTATCCCACGGATTCAAGGGGCGGACTTTAACCACCCAGAGGTGCCAGAAGTGCCATCCGACGATTTACGATGTATACGCGGACAGCATTCACGGCGATGCCCTCTTCAACGAACACAATCAGGATGTCCCCATTTGCATCGACTGCCACAAGGCGCACGACATCAAAAATCCCCTCACCCTCGAATACCACGAAATGATACCCGAAATGTGCAGCAACTGCCACGCCAACGGTGCGATTATGGGCAAGTACGGCCTGACGACGGACGTGGTGAAAACATACCTCTCGGATTTTCACGGCATAACGCTCGGGTTGTACAAGCAGCAACGTGAGGAAATCCTGAAGCCCGCGAGGCCCATCGCTGTCTGCACGGACTGCCACGGCACGCACAACATCAAGAGCGTCATCAGCTCCGACCCCGTTATCGTGAAGTCCAATCTGGCCAAAAGATGCCAGAAGTGTCATGTGGGAGCCACGGAAAATTTCCCGGACGCCTGGCTGTTTCACTACAAGCCCTCGCTTTCAAAGTTCCCTCTCATCTTCATCGTCAACATGGTGTACAAGATCTTGATTCCCCTGATGATTGTGGGCCTGGTGCTGCAGGTCCTCCTGCACATATGGCGGTACGCGGTAAACCGGTAAACAGGAGAGGAAGGGCATGCAAAAGAGCGGCATGATGAAAAAGGAAAGGATACGGCGATTCAGTACCGCTCGAATCATCGAGCATCTGCTCATCATCGTAACGACCGTCACCCTTTTTGCCACGGGGCTCTCACAGCGGTTCTGGACCTTCCATGTCTCGAAATGGTTCATCCTGAAAATGGGGGGGATCGACAACGTGCGGTTCATCCATCGCTTCGCAGGGCTCATTTTCTGCATCGAGCTGATACTGCACCTGCTCATCGCCGTTATGGGCGTGACCTTCAAACAGTGGCAGCCCACAATGTTCATTACCAAAAAAGATTTTGCCGACGCAAAACACAACATGCGGTATTACTTCGGTTTTGAAAACCATCCCGCGCGGTGCGACAGGTTCGACTACATGGAAAAATTCGAATACTGGACCATACTCACCGGCGGCCTTTTGATGATCCTGACGGGCCTTATACTCTGGTTCCCCGCACTGGTTGCGCGGTTTCTGCCCGGTGAGATCATCCCTTCCGCAAAAGCACTCCACTCAAACGAGGCGACACTCATATTTCTCCTCAACGCCGTATGGCACATCTATAACTCGATATTTAGCCCCGATGTTTTCCCCCTGGACACGAGCATATTTACCGGCCACATTTCGAGGGAACGGATGGTTCGTGAACATCCCATCGAGCTCGCACAAATGGAGGGGGTCGACATAGAAAAGATCGTTGAAAATAACCACAGAAGCGCAGCCGGGCAGGAGGAGGCAAAACCCTCCCCGCTCTGACAAGGGGCACCTGTGGTTCGTACGTTCACCCGCTCGGAAGACAGGGAGAGAGGATATTTCTCTGTCACCGAAGAAACGAGAGGGACAACAAGTAAAAGGCCATGCGAAACAGGATAATTTCCCTCGTTATTCTGGAGATACTCATAATCCTTGCGAGCCTCGGTATCATCAGCTATCTGAGCATCGACGCAAGCATACAGAGGTCACTGGAAAACCGCATCACCCTGGCCAATATCATCAGCAAATATCTGGACCACGAGCTGGAGAGCAACCTGAAGAGGCTCTATGACATTTCCCTGTCGGGGAAGATAGATTTCGAGGACAGCGACTGGGAGCCGGAAAAAAAAGCGCTCAAGGCAGCCTACGAGTATTCCATCTTCACGGACAGGATATTTCTCATGGACTCGTACGGAAACGTGGTGCTGGCGTACCCCCACCGGGAGGACGAACGCGTGAACCTCCTCAGCATCCCCTACGTGAGCAGGACCATATCCGAGGGGAAACCGGTCATTTCCGACGTTTACACGGTAGCGCCAAAAAAGAAAACGGTTATCTTCGCCCTCGTGCCGCTCAAAAACAAAGATGGGAAGTTCGTCGGAGTGGCGGGTGGCGAAATCAACCCCACAAACTACCTTCTGGCCCAGATCATAAAATCGATACCCGTGGGGACAGAAACGTACATAGAGATGATAGACAGTCACGGCGTCATCATCGCGTCGAACGACCCACGCCGAATCCTCACCTGCACCGAACAGTACAACTTCCTCGGTGACCTGATCAAGGAGAGGAAAACGGCGGTGAAAGTATGCCACCGGTGCAAAGAGGGAGCCAATCCCACCTGGGAGAGAAAAAACGACATGGTGGCCTTCGCCCCCCTCTCCGTCGCTCCGTGGGGTATTTCGGTGAGGGAATCCCAGGAGGCGGTGTATTCCCCGTCGACGAACCTGCGAAATGGTTTCTTCATCCTCTTTCTCATCTCCATCGTCACCGCATCGCTGCTGGCAATAGGGCTTTCCAGAAGCATCGTGAACCCGATTCAATCACTCATACAGGCCACGGAGAGGATCGGCAGGGGAAATCTAGAAGAGCCGATAGAGGTTTTGAGCTCAGACGAGATAGGGATCCTGGGTGAGAGCTTCGATGATATGCGGGTGAAGCTTGCGGAATCCCTGGAGAGCATCCAACAATACAATCTGGAACTCGAATTGCGCGTCGCCGAGAGAACAAAGGAGCTCGAGCAGAGCAGGGAGAAGCTTTCCATATTGCTCCGGGAAATAATAACGGCCGAAGAGGAAGAGCGTAAGAGGATCGCCCGGGAACTGCACGATGACACCAGCCAGGCGCTCAACGCCTTTCTCATCGCGCTGGATTCCATAATCCTCATCTCCGGGGAGAACCTTCCCATCAGGAAGCAACTCATCCACGTCAGGGAGCAGTGCATGGCGATGCTCAAAGGCGTTCACGGCATGATTAAAGACCTGCGCCCGCCCGTTCTCGATGACCTGGGGCTTGAATCGGCCATACGGTGGGTTCTGGAAAAACACCTGGGAGAAAAAGGCATCCTGTTCACGCTCAACTCCCACGGCAGCAGCGAGGAGCGGCAGAGGAGTGCCGAGAGGATCCTGGATTACGAAAAGATGGAACTCGTCCTCTTTCGGGTCGTCCAGGAGGCCATAATCAACGTGAGCAAGCATGCAGATGCGCAAAATGTGACCGTCTCGATAGTATTTGGCGATTCCTTCGTGGAGATATATATTGAAGATGATGGAAAGGGCTTCGACACGCAGGAGGTGCTCAGCTCCATCAACCGGGACAGAAATATCGGGCTGGGATTGCTCGGTATGCAGGAACGGGTAGCCCTCATCGACGGGAGCCTGACGATTACCTCGAACCCGGGTGAGGGAACGAAACTTCGCGTTCACGTCCCCCTGTAATGGGAGGCATCAGGTCCTATTCAAAGGGGATCGTGTCAATCGCGGTGAAAAGAGTATTGCTTCGGGACGATAAAGGGGCCGGTTAACCATGGAAAACATCAGCATCCTCATAGCGGACGACCACGCCCTGGTCAGGGAGGGGATCATTGCGATCTTGAAGCTCCACGACGACATCACGATCCTCGGTGAGGCATCTGATGGCAAGGAGACCATCGAGAAGGCTGGCGCATTGAACCCGGACATCATCCTCATGGACATAGCGATGCCGGGTCTGGGCGGACTGGAGGCAACCCTGGAAATAAAGAAAACCAACCCCCACACCAAAGTGCTCGTCCTCAGCCAGTACGATGACAGGGAATACGTGAGCCGGCTCATAAAAGCGGGCGTGTCGGGATACATACTGAAGCACGCCGTGGGCACCGATCTCGTATCGGCGATCCGTGCCGTATCTCGCGGCGAGTTCTACCTCTACTCTTCGATTGCGTCATCGGTGATAAGCGATTATCTCAGCACGAAAGAGGAGCTTTCCGAGGACCCGTATGATAAATTGACAGACCGGGAAAAGCAGGTTCTCAAGATTCTTGCCGAAGGGCACAGCCACAAAGAGATCGCAAATATTCTCAATATCAGCGTGAAAACCGTTATCGCCCACCAGGCGAACATTGCCGAAAAACTCAACATCCACAGCAGGGCCGAATTCGTCAAGTTCGCAATTCGTAAAGGAATCATAAAGATCGACCCATAAGCGGTCAAGCGATTCCCGCCCAAACGCGTTGTCCTCTCCCAGGAGATGTTCTCGGAATTTTCCGGTACAGGCAAGCCGGCTTTTAGCGGTACCTTCAAGACAGACCGGCTGATCTCGTGTCACTCGTACACGATTGATTCAACAATAATACTGGTCGGGGCGGCCGGATTTGAACCGGCGACTCCTTGCTCCCAAAGCAAGTGCGCTGCCAGGCTGCGCCACGCCCCGACGACAAAACCCATTTTACTAGGTAATGATAGTATGACCCCATGATGGGTTCAAGGACATAATAGTCCAGAGTTCAGCGTTCAAAGTCCAGAGGAAAAACAGTTCGAAGTTCGCAGTTTGAGAATTGTACAGGCAGTATTATCTTCATTTGAATTTATAGCCTTTGAGTTGTGATTTTTTCAGATACCGAATCAACCCACCGAGCATCCGTATGACATCTATGGATTTGGCGTGGAGCATACCGAAGACATCTCCCGTAATGTAGCCCCTGTCCAGAGCAACATACAAATGGGAAAGCGTTTCTCCAGCAGAACCTTTTGCTATTGTCAGAAACTGCTGAAATTCTCTCGTTCCTCCCCGCTCAAAACCCTCAGCAATATTTGACATAACCGAAATTGATGATTTGAGAATTTGGGAACGAAGATGGAAATCCTGTGAAAAAGGTTCGCGACGGGTTATTGCGTAAACTTCCCGGGAAAGTTTTCTGGCTTTCTGCCAGGCTTCAATTTCCTCAAAGCTTTTAAACGTGCTCATACGTATCACCAGCAAAGCAATCACAATGCCTGAATGAATCCTACAAATGAACAAACAAAATGCATGCCATATTATGTTTTGATTTTGTGGGTAACTTTGGGCTTGGCACTAATAACTCTAAACTGCTTTCCCTATGGACTATGGACTTTGGACTATGAACTGCTTTCCCTATGGACTATGAACTATGAACTCCGGACTATATTTATTTCACATTCCCTATAATCATAATATTTTTAGCTCCCTCAATTGCCTGATGAGCCCCTCGATGGCTTTCCTCCTGTGGCTGATCCTGTTTTTTTCCCGGGCAGCTAACTCGGCAACGGTGAGCCCTCTCTCTTTGAGGAAAAAGACGGGATCGTAGCCGAAGCCCGATGCCCCCCTCTTTTCCGGTATGATCTCCCCCAGGAGCTCCCCTTCATACGTTGCGATCACCCTGCCCGCCTCTGCATACGCTGCGGAGCAGACGAACCGGGCATTCCATGGACGAGGTTTGTCTCCAAGCACCGCAATAAGTCTGATCACGTTTTCATCATCGGAGGCCTCTTCCCTGGCGAAGCGGGAGGAGTAAATACCCGGTGCGCCCTCCAGCACATCTACCTCGAGCCCCGAGTCATCGGCAACACACGGAAGGGATGTCTCTATCGAATAATAGGACGCCTTAATCGTCGCATTTTCTAGAAAGGTCATTCCACTTTCGCGGGGAGAGTCAATCGCTGGGAGATCACGGAGAGAGCGCGGGGTTATGCCAAAAGGTCTCAATATATCGGTCATTTCCCGAATTTTACCGGGATTCAAGGTGGCAAGAACCACTTCCTTCATAAAACAGTGCTCCAGATAAAACAAACTTGATGAGGTTAGCAGTTAGAAGTTAGTAGTTAGTAGTTAGAAAGGCTATGAAGCCTGACTATTAACACGAACTGCCGAATACAAACTGCCAATAACTGTACTGAGCTGAAGATGCGTTGACAAATCCTAAATACTAAATCCGAAATACGAAACAAACACAAAATCCAAAGCACAAATGTCCCAAACAAATGAAGGTGAGACAGCCATGGAGCAAAAACCTTTTCCTGAAGAGGCCTTTGTTTTGCATTTTGAACATTTGCTATTGTTTAGGATTTAGAATTTTGTGCTTAGGATTTACCAGAGAAACCCCCATTATATTTCGCATAGCAGTGTCAAGTGATCTCCAACTGAGTACACAATAACTAACTTGTAACTGCTAACTGCTAATTGCTAACTGCTATATTAGGTCTTTGATTACCTTTTTCTGAATCTCCACGAGCTCACTGATCCCCTTCTTCGCCGCATCGATCATCCTCAGAAGGTCGCGATTCGTAAATGGTGACTGCTCAGCCGTTCCCTGAACCTCCACGAACCTGCCGCTGCCGGTCATAACCACGTTCGCATCGACTGAAGCGCGGAAATCCTCCTCGAAGTTGAGGTCCAGCAGCACCTCGTCGTCAACGATACCGACACTGACAGCAGCTATGTAGTCTTTCAGCGGGATAGGATCGATCTCTTTCCTCTTCTTCAGTTTTTTGAGGCTGAGTGCAAGTGCGACGAACCCTCCGGTAATCGCAGCGGTTCTCGTTCCCCCGTCTGCTTCGAGCACATCGCAGTCCAGCGTTATCGTTCTTTCGCCGAGGGCATCGAAATCCACCGCCGCACGGAGCGAACGTCCGATAATCCTCTGGATCTCCTGGGTTCTTCCGGGAATGCGGCCGTTTCGCGAATCCCTTATGGTTCTCGTCTCCGTCGACCTAGGCATGAGAGCATATTCAGCCGTCACCCACCCTTTCCCGGTCCCCCGCAAAAAGAAAGGGACCTTGTCCTCCACGCTTGCGGAGCATATGACCTTCGTGTCTCCGAAAGAGATGAGCACGGATCCTTCCGCATATTTCTGAATACCTTTCCGGATCGTCACTTTTCTCAGGTCGAGCATCCCTCTTCCATCTCTTCTCTCCATCACTCACCTCACCGTTACGTTAAAAAACCGGATCCGGGGGAACCGGTTGATCACCTCCACGAGGCTCACGCCTCCCGGGTCCTGCTCGAGCTTGAAGATACCTTCCCTCGGCATGCCGAGAAGGGCTGCCAGAACCGTCCTGTTGACCCCCCCATGGGAAAAAACCATTACGTTTTTCCCCTCCCACTTCGTCACGATCTCCCAGAACGCCCTGAAGGCTCTCTCCCCGAGTTCGTGGAATGACTCACCTCCAGGATAGGTGAAATCCACCGGGTTCTGACTCATCTCCCGGGCAAGATCCGGATATTCTTCGGCTATCTCCTCGAAGGTCTTCCCCTCGAACTCCCCCAGATTGATCTCCTTCAAACCTTCATGGTAGAGAGTATCGAGGCCGTAGAAATCGGAAAACAGGGCAGCAGACCGGTCCGCTCTTTTCAACGAAGACGCGTATATCTTATCCACAGCTTCCTCCTTGAAAACAGCGAGGAGCTTTTCAACCCGCATTTCTCCCTCCTCCGACAGGGGGAGATCGAGCTGTCCCAGGAACTGGCCGGGTTTCAAAACCACCGCCCCGCCATTTCTCACCAGATAAACCCTGGTAACCGTAACCATGACACCATCTCCCTTCGATCCTTAAATGTGGGGAGGGTTCTCATCGAAAAAGACCCTCGTCTCCTCGGATACGATCTTTCTCACATCCCTGGGGAGGGAAAATAGCGACCTGTTCGTCACCTCGTCATAAAATTTGAGTTCCGGCAGGCCATATTTCCGTAAACGCACGTCCACATCGAGGGCAGCCATATCGTCGATTCCGGGCGACCACAGGGCAAATCCCCAGGTATATCCGAAGGACGGAATGAAACAGTGGTAGGGCTGAACCGAGCCGAACACCTCCGCCACGGTGTTGCAGATAACGGAAAAATTATCGACCATGGTTATTGACGATGTACACGCTTGCGTTACGACCCTGCCTCCATCGCTCAACACGTTCTTCACGAGGCGGTAAAACTCTGCCGTGTACAGTGCGTATGCGGGCCCCCCCTCGGTGGGCTCGGGTATATCGAGAATGACCACGTCGAAGCGCTCACCTGAATTCTGTATGTATGCCCTCCCATCATCGATGATCACCCTCGTCCGCGGGTCATCGAAAGCTCCCTGGTGAAACTCGGGGAGATGAATTTTACAGGCCTCGACGACCTCCCTGTCGATATCTACCATCACCGCCTCTTCGACGGAGGGGTATCTCAGGACCTCCCGCAGGGTTGACCCTTCACCACCCCCCACAACGAGGACCCGGACGGGACGCTCCCCGGATATCATGACGGGATGGACGAGGGACTCATGGTAAATATATTCATCTTTCTGGCTCGACTGGATCCTCCCGTCGAGGAGGAGCGCCTTCCCGTAACCGTGGGTAATCACCACGTCCATCTTCTGGAAAGCGGTTTTATGGGAAACGAGGAACTCTAAAATGGCGTGGATCTGGCCTTCATAGGGCGTGTCAAAATCCATCGTCCAGATGTTGAATCTTTTATCCGGCAACGTTTGCCCTCCTGTCTTCGAACTCACACTCTGCGGACGGTACGTCTTCCCTCAATACCCCTCTCTTCACCACGTAGCTCTTGTGCTCCCTGGGCCGGAATGCTTCGATCAGGTACTGTTCCGCCCGGTCCGGGAGGGCCACGTCCCCGCAGGTAAAGATGTCGATGGCCGCATATTCGTACTCGGGCCAGGTGTGGACCGATATGTGCGATTCGGCTATGATCAGGACTCCCGATATTCCCTGTGGGTTGAAGCGGTTGAAATTCTCCGAAACGATGGTGACTTCGGCTTTTTCCGCTGCTTTTTTGAGGGTTTTTCGAATGAAATCGATGTCGTTCAGAAGGGTATAGGGACAACCAGAAAGCTCAAGTAAAACGTGCCTCCCCAGCGCATTGGCCATGGAACTCACCTCCCCTTTTTCATTTTTACCCGGGAGGCGGAACCACCGAAGAGGCGGACGAATAGGCGCTTCTTAGATCACACCTCCCTTGCCGTTACAATACGTGGCGCGATGGCTGTCACTATCCATAAAGCCCCACTTCGTTGAGGTTATTTGCTATCCGCTCACCACACAATAAATTGATCGAGAATGTTTCTTTTATCACTAATACATCTATTAATCAAGTTCTTAATGATACGAACCATCGACAGGCCTTGTTCAATTCAAACTCCGTTTGACACCGGAGGGGGGAAAACTTACACTGGAAGTATCCAAGGTACTCTGGTTGGACCTGCGGAAGCGGGCATCGGGTCACCTCTCTTGGGGGGACGAGACGTAACATCCTAACGGCCGGATGGGCCAAACGCCTCTTCGGTGCGAGGTAGTCTTCAATCGGCCCGGACTTCCGCAGGTTCTTTGCATTTCAAAGGTTAAAACCGGCTCGAGAACCGGTCCCGTCGATCCTATCCCCACCGATCAGAACTTGCCGATCAGCGGCGCAAACACGAGAGATACGACGGCCATGAGCTTTATGAGTATGTTCATCGAGGGCCCGGACGTATCCTTGAAGGGATCTCCCACGGTGTCGCCGACGACTGCCGCGTGGTGTGCATCGGACCCTTTCCCTCCGTGATGGCCCTCTTCGATGAACTTCTTCGCGTTATCCCAGGCTCCGCCGCCGTTTGCCATCATGATGCCGACGAGAACACCGGTAACCGTGGCACCGGCAAGAAACCCGCCGAGAGACTCCGCCCCCAGCCCGAACCCGATGATGAGGGGCGCGGTTACGGCGATGATACCCGGCGCGATCATCTCCTTGAGGGCTCCCGTCGTCACGATATCTATGCACTTCTCGATCTCTGGCTCGGCAGTGCCCTCGAGAAGCCCGGCGATCTCCCTGAACTGCCTCCGTATCTCGACGACCATCTTACCCGCAGCCCTGCCTACTGCCTCCATGGTCAGAGCGGCGATCAAAAAGGGCATCATGGCGCCGAGGAGGAGGCCGATGATCGTCGTCGAGTTCGTAAGGTCTATGACGTTCAGCCCAACCGTCTTCTGGTAGGCCGAGAAGAGGGCAAGGGCCGTCAGCGCAGCGGAACCGATGGCGAATCCCTTCCCGATGGCTGCCGTGGTATTACCGAGGGCATCCAGGCGGTCGGTTATCTTCCTTATCTCGGGACCGGCGCCGCTCATCTCTGCGATGCCGCCGGCGTTATCGGCAATCGGACCGTAAGAGTCTGTGGACATCACGATCCCTATGGTGGCGAGCATTCCCACACCCGACAGGGCTATGCCGTAGAGCCCCGCAACTGCGAAGGCAACGTAAATCGCAAGGGCAAGCGTTATGATTGGAAGTATCGTGCTCTTGAACCCCACGGCGATGCCGGTGATGATATTCGTCGCGGGCCCGGATTCACTCGCCTCGGCGATCCTTTTAATGGGCGCCATGGAAGTATAGTATTCGCTCTCCACCCCGATAAGAACGCCGCATATCATCCCCGCGAGAACCGCCCAGAAGGGGCTGATTATACCCGTCACCCATCTCACGGTGAGAAATGCGCCGATGATAAACACGACGCCGCTCACGTAGGTGGCATTGCGAAGAGCCGTCTGGGGATCCATCTTCTTCAGAACGTTCATCGAAAATACCCCGGCTATGGACGATATCAGGCCGACGGCGATCAACACGAGGGGGAGGGACATGAATTTCAACGGTTCTGCCATGCTGGCGGCTATGGCCATCGCGGCGATGACGGATCCCACGTAGGACTCGAAGAGGTCGGCACCCATTCCGGCAGTGTCACCCACGTTGTCACCCACGTTGTCGGCTATGACGCCGGGGTTTCTCGGGTCGTCCTCGGGGATACCCGCCTCTATCTTACCGACCAGGTCGGCTCCCACATCGGCGCTCTTGGTATAGATTCCCCCGCCAACACGGGCAAAAAGAGCGATGCTCGAAGCCCCCATAGCGAACCCGTTAATGACCAGCGGCGCGTTCGCCGCGTCCTTCTTCAGCATGAGGAACCAGACCCCGAGGCCTATGACCCCCAGGGAGGCGACGCAGAGCCCCATGACGGAACCACCTAAAAATGATATGAAGAGGGCAAGCGGGGTGCCTCCATCCTTCGCGCCCTGGCATGCTCGGCTGCTGGTCCGCGTCGCGGCCTCCATGCCGAACCAGCCTGCGAGCATGGAGCAGATCGCACCCGAGAGATAGGCAATACCTGTTAAAAAGCTCAGGGATGCAGCGAGAGCGATAAAAACGACGGCCATAAAAATCGCGATAATCATATATTCCCGCCTTAAAAATACCATCGCTCCGGCATGGATCTTGTCGGCGATGGCAACCATTTTCTCGTTACCGGGATCGTATTTTTTTACGGCCAAGTAATTCATCACGGCGATGACTATTCCCAGAATACCGAGAAGAGGGATCAGTGTGAGCACCGTTTCCATAATCCACTCCTTAGTAAATATTTTATTGATAAAATAACGAATTTCATTACGATCAAACGTAAAATTGGTAATACGATTAGGGCTTCCTTGTCAAGTGTAAATATGATCGGGTAATGCTGCCCGGTGGGGATGCACCGGATTACCGCAGGAGCCTCCTCTTCATGAAAAAGAGGGAGAGCAGATACAGGATGAGGGAAGCGGCGACCATATAGGCGAAATGCCAAAGGTAGAAGCGGTCATAGAAGTTCGAGGAGACTCCCCTCGACAACCTGCAGAGGTGGGTGAGGGGAAAAACCAGGGCAATCTTCTGGACCCATGCAGGCAGGTTCGACACGGGAAAAAACGTGTCTCCCAGGAGGAACATGGGGGTTATGAGGAGAAAAACGGGAAGGTTGAACATATCTATCGTGGGGAGAATGGCCGTGAAAAACATTCCCAGGGCCCCGAACATGAGTCCCCCGATAAAGGAAAGGGGGATAATGAGAAAACCGCCGGGATACCGTATCAACCCGAAGGCGCTGATCACTGCCAGCATGATTGCGGTGCCGAGCAGGGACTTCGTTCCTCCCCACATGATCTCTCCCGTGATGACGTCCTCCAGGGAAAGGGGTGTGGCAAGCATGGCGTCGTAGGTCTTCTGGTAATACATACGCACGAAAGAGGCATAGGTATTTTCGAAGAACGCCGCCGACATCATGTTGATCGAAAGAAGTGCAGGGGCTATGTACGTCACGTAGGGAACTTGTCTCCCCCCGTACCGTATGTTTTCGATCAAACCCCCGATTCCCAGCCCGAAAGCGAGAAGATAGAATACCGGCTCCAGAAGGGGAAGGAGGAAATCTATCTTCCACACTCTCCGGTAGACGAGAAAGTTCCTGTACCAGACTTTTGAAAACCGCAGAGATACCGCCTGCATTGTCCCCTCATCTCCCCTAACAAACGATGTTTCGCCCCCTCTGTTTTGCCCGGTAAAGCGCTTCGTCGGCGCTCTTTACGAGGGATTCCGAGTCCGACCCGTCGTCGGGAAAGGATGCGATACCGATACTGATCGTCACCCTTCCCTGGGGCTGGGTTTCCCGCCCCTCAAATGGATGATCCTCCATGAGCTTTCTTACATCCTCTGCGGCGACCCTTGCCCCATCTTTATCCGTCTCGGGAAGAAGAACGATAAACTCCTCTCCACCATACCGCGCAATAAGGTCCGTTTTCCTGAGTCGCTTTGTTAAAATTTCTGCCAAGCTCCGGAGCAGCTTGTCCCCTTCGAGGTGCCCGTTCGTATCATTGTATCTCTTGAAAAAGTCCACGTCCATAAACAGGAGGGAAAATACCCGCCCGTGACGATTGGAACGTCTCAACTCCTTCATCAAGAACTCATAGAATATGCGGTGATTGTACAGACCGGTGAGGCCATCCCGGCTCGCCATCTCCCTGAGGGTATCGTTCAGCCTTTCGAGCTCTTTCTTGTTCCCCATAAGGGTCTTTACCAGAACCTGATTATCGCTTATAAAGCGAATCTTTTCGACCGCCCGGTCAACCGCAGCCGTTACCAGGTCGAGATCTTCAAAGGGCTTGATGAGGTAATCGTAGGCGCCGGCACGAAGTGCCGAGATCGCCGTTTCCATTGAGGCGTAACTGGTAATTATCAGCACCTGCGTTTCCGGATAAATCCGCATGATCTCTTCGAGAAACTCGGTCCCGTCAGCTTCTTCAATCCGGATATCCGAAATGATCAAAGGAAACGGTTCCTCCCGGAAAAGCTCGAGGGCCGTCTCCCGGCTCGCTGCTTCCGTCACCTCGTGACCCTCTTTGGTCAGAATCCGGGTTAACATGTGCCGGATCGAATCTTCATTTTCGACCACCAGTACTCGGATACCTGTTTTCATCAACACCTCCTATGAGCAGCAGCGCCGGAGCACCAAATATATTGGGACAGAGCATAGTATTCACACAAGAACTGTTCAACCGGTTTAACTCGATATTGCGTCGGATTTCCCTGCAACCATGTCTTCAACCTATCGGAAAAATGAGAGGAGACATGGTGAAATAACCTGAATAATAATAGAGTCTCCTCATCTAGGAAGGCTCCCCATGGAGGACGGAGATGGGCGATAACTTTCAACGGGAGCGGCGCAGGATCGTTTAGCAAACTGTGTTCCGCCCGCTATTTTTCGCTTGGTAGAGAGCATCGTCAACAGACTTCATCAGGGCATCGGCATCTGAACCGTCTTCGGGAAAGAGCGCAACACCCGAACTCACCGTAAGCTTTCCACCCGGCTGTACGTCCTCTCCCTCGAAAGGATGTTCTTCGACCATCTTCCGGATCTCATCGGCAAGCAATTTCGCGACACTTTTGTGAGTCTCCGGCAATATTACGACGAACTCCTCACCTCCGTATCTGGCTACCGTGTCGGTTTTCCGGAGCCTCTTTCTGAAGATGTCCCCCAGCTCACGAAGCACCTTGTCTCCCTCCAGATGCCCGTGGGAATCGTTGTATCGCTTGAAAAAATCCACGTCTATAAAAATGATGGAAAAAACATGCCCGTGCCGCGTTGCACGGTCAATTTCAGTCTCGAGTATCTCGTAAAAATATCTATGGTTGTACAGACCGGTGAGTCCATCCCGAATCGCCATCTCCCGAAGGACATCATTGAGCCTTTCCAGCTCTTGCTTGTTCCGTTTGAGCGTTTCCACAAGAACCTGATTTTCGACAACGAACCGGATCTTTTCGATCGCCCGATCTACCGCAGCCGTAACCAGGTCGAGATCCTCGAAGGGCTTGATTAGATAATCATACGCCCCGGCCCGGAGAGACATGATCGCCGTTTCCATGGAAGCGTAGCTGGTAATTATCAAAACCTGCGTATCCGGGTCGATACGCTTGACCTCAGTTAAGACTCCGATGCCGTCTAGCCCCCCCAACCGGATGTCGGAGATAACCAATGGAAAAGGCTCCTTCCGGAAGATCTCGATGGCTTCCTCGCCGCTTCCCGCCGTCGTCACTTCGTGCCCTGCATCGGTCAAGACCTGGGAGAGAATGTTGCGGATCGACTCTTCGTCATCAACCACCAACATGCGAATGCCTGTCTGTATCTTCCTTTCCGGCATGCTCACCTCCCACAGTCACTGGCGTGTCTTCACGGCAAGACCAACTGAAACATCTTATAGTAATCGGCATTTTTTGCAAGAACCTTTTACCCATATTAAATAAATATAGTGAAATCGTCACGGGAAACGCTCCGCATATTGTATCGAAACTAACCTTGATCGGAACGCTTCCCTTCCGCTGTATTCTCCGCATAGTTCAAATCCTCTTAGTGGGCCGGCGGTGCACCCTCGGAGTCAATTACCGGAAGGGTGATAACGAACGTAGACCCTTTCCCGGCCTCACTTTCTACGGTGATGTCACCGCCGTGATCCTTGATGATACCGTAGCTCACGGAAAGTCCCAGGCCGGTCCCTTTTCCCGCTTCTTTCGTGGTGAAAAAGGGCTCGAAGAGCCTGGCTTGAACTTCCTCCGGCATACCCGGCCCGGTATCTGTCACCCGTATTTCTATCCGTTCACCCTCGATCTCGCGGGTAGAGACCTTGATCGAACCGGGTTTGCCATCCATCGCCTGCTGGGCGTTGATCATGATGTTCATGAGCACCTGCTGGATCTGGTTTGAATTCCCCATTGTTTTTGGCAGATCGGGTGCACAATCCCTCTCCAGCGTGATCTGATGCATGCCGAGCTGATGGTCAACGATCGCCACAGAGTCATCCAACACGAAGTTGACCTTCATGGGCTCGAAGGCAACCTTTTCTTGACGAGAGAATTTCAAGAGATTTTCTATTATTTTGTTGCATCGCATGGTCTCTTTCTCAATAATCTTGACATATTCATAGCTGGGTTCATCCTCTTTCATCTTCATCAAAGAGAGTTCTGCATAGCCGAGAATTCCCGACAACGGATTTTTCACTTCATGGGCAATTCCGGCTCCCAGCTGGCCGAAGGCGGCCATCTTCTCTGACTGGATGAGCTTAGCCTGAGCCTCCTTGAGGGACTCGTCACGATCCTTCAATTCTGTCGCCATACTATTAAATGAATCTGCTAGAACCCCAATTTCATCACTCGACTTGATTCCCACATGAACGTCGAACCGCCCTCTTCCCACATCCTCTGTGGCTCTGGAGAGTTTCTCTATCGGCTGGGTTACGCGCCGTGACAAGATGTTGCTCAATAATACAGCTGCGAAAAGCAACAGGATAGATACCAATATCAGCCTGCTGAGCAGCTCACGGGCAGTAAGATAGACTGCTGTTCTCGGGATCTGTACACCGACCAGAAGATCACCTATGCCCACGTTGGCAAAGCCTCCGATCATCTCCACGCCATCTTTTCGATATTCTAAGGAAGTACTCAGGGTCTGCAAGTTCCGGACATTTGAACTTTTCGGGATATAGGTTACAGGAACTCGGTGGATTACCATTTCTTGATCCTTTGCGGCTAGGGGTATCCCACGAAAATCAACGAGGAAGGTCTCAAATACCTTTGATTTACTTGCAATCCGCTGGAGATTGTCGAGACGAAGTAATGCGCTCACCACAGTTTCCCGTTTATCATCACCCTCACCGATAGTAGTGGCAATGGTCATTGTGGGCAGCTTTTCGGAAAGGGTAGAGTTTTCAACGAAAATCATGCCTTTCTTGATTTGGTCAAAGGGCAGAGGATGAGCTTTTCGATATACCGCAAAATCATTTTTGGTCAGCCCTGCATCTCTCAGTGTTTTGAAATCATACAATGTGATATTTTCCTCCTCCTGCCCATAAACGGTTATCGACAAGAATTCTCTGCTTTCCTGAAACAGCCTCTTCAGCATTTTCTCTTTTTCGCCAGAAGAGAGGTTCTCGTTAAATACAAGATTAACGATTATTTGCATACTTTTCCGGAACCCTAATATTATCGTTCGTGTCTCCTCGGCCGCATGAAGAGCAATTACCGAGGTCAAGTCATGGATGTATGCCTTCTTATCGCCGTGGAACAGATTGGCCATATTATATGTAATAAGACCGAGAACAAGGGTAACAACGACAAGCAAGGTCATGAATATTTTTAATCGTATGGGGAAGCGAACCTTCTTCCGCATAACTCATCTCTCCATGTATCAAAATCTGCCATATAGGCGCTTTGCGCGATAGGCCACATTCCCGGCAGCATCCATCGCTTCCACCACGATCACATTCATACCCGGCTGCACCCTCAAGACATACCTGAATCCACCGCCTTTATCGATCGGAACTGGCTTGCTCTGTATAAAGAGATCAGCATTCGGTTCTGTCAATCCAGTAACGATAACCTCGTCATCTTTATCGGCTATTTTCTGTGGGAACTGGACATGGAGCACGGGAGGTTTCTGATCTATTACAACGAAAATATTTCTCGCCTCACTGAAAGTGCTTTCTTTCCATTTAACCAGTCCGCTCACTCGCCAGTAATAGCGCCCTTCCTTCAGATTTCCGTACACAAATTCTCTTTCCCTTAACCGCTCATTAACCAGCAGCTCCCGAAAATCAGGGTCCCTCGATAGAACAAAGTGATACATTTCTACATCAGCCTCGGCGTCCCAGGAAAATCGAACCTTGGGTGGAAGGTCCCGGTAATACAATACCTCCCTATCTTCCGGCGTGGTTGCCATCGGTGCCGACGGAAGAGTTTCGGGAACCGGTGGTGTCTCCCCGAAATTCACGACTACCCCCTGATTCCGTTCCACACGGACAACCTCTCCCTGGGCCTCAACTTCGGCGGAACCATGATAAACAGTGATCGTGGAGGACTTATCCGGGTTCACTGAGATTTTAAATTCCGCCTGATCATCCTCGCTTTTCTCTGATACCACTTTTGTTACTGCATGGGGAGTTGCGACCTCCACATTGACCGATATCTGATCGGATCCTCTGATCCTCCCGTGGAGCATGCCGTCTACCATGAGCAACACTGAATCCTTGTTCCCCAAAAAGAGATCCTGGTCGAGACGTCGGATTATCACGAGTGTATTTTCTCCAAGCTCAATGTGGCTTTCCTTATCAAGTTTTATCTGTGCCGATGCCCTGTTGAGGGTCTGCACAGCATCTCTGTGATATAACGTCATCCCCACATCTGCCGGTCTCCAGGCAATCCCGGTAGCTCTCTTCGTCTTCACCTGCTTTCGAAACCAGGTGAGTTCAGCAGTCAATTCTGCCTCTTCATCTCCTCTTTGAATGCGGAGTTCATGTTCAACGCTATCTGATATTCCTGTGAAATCCGTTATATTTATGCGATTTATCGACTCTTTGAGGGGGGTGCCAGTCGGAAAGAAAAAGTCCATGAAAAACAGGAAGAGCGCGAAAAATACAAGGACCAGAACTGCCGAAACGATGATCTCAATTGAACGTTCTACTATGGATTTCAAACGCTTAATGAACATGGTTTTTCCCTCATCCATTTATATCGGCAG
>CAYFXN010000020.1:0-26227 GCA_964347065.1 uncultured bacterium
TGAGCCGCTCTTTCACCGCACCGTCATCTTCATTCTTCGCCAGATCATTCATCACCACAACTCCGGCCCGCTCCGCCTCGAGAAGGCGATTGAGCCTTTCCACCAGTTCTTTTGTGTCCACGACACTCCTCCTCTATTAAATGCAGTTTCGCGTCTCGCGTTCCGCGTTTCGAGACTTCAGTCGCCAAACCCGAAACTGTTTATCTTGAACTTGATTGTAACCCGAAACACGAAACTGTTTTCCCTCCCGTTGTAATCTATCCCTCTATTTGCTCCCCGATGTCTTCGCCCCTGACACCTCATCTACGACCCTGTTGAGCGCCTGGAGAATTTGCTCCTCATCCACGTTGTGCATCATCGCGCTCATGTTTACCGACTCGGTGGCCTGCCCCGGGCAGGAGAAACAACCGTCGCCGTAAAACTTTCTGAAGACGGACTCCGTCTCGGGGTAGGTATCGATGATGTTTCCGAGAACGTGGCCGGCCTGAATCCTGTCTCCCCTTCTCAGCCCTGTGCCCGCTGTCTCACCGTAAGCGGGCCTTCCGCCCGTCACTCTCACCGACACGCCGATATAGTCGTTCAGCTCCACGATGAGCTTTTCCAGGGGGACACCGTGTTTATTTGACGCCATCATGACGGTTACGGGCATCTGCTTCACCTGTTCCCGGTGCTGTGGGTCCGCGAGGGCCCCGATGCCGTTTTCGACGAACACTTTGTGGATTCCGGGATACTTTTCGAGAACTTCACCGACCCGCATTCCGGGCAGGATGGGCTTCGCACCAGCCTCGCGCTCCCTCTTTTCCTCCTTGGGCTCGATCAAAAGGGTGGCAACGAGATTGAATATGAAGAGCCCCACGGAGGCTCCTTCCAGAACCGCGAAGGCGTCAAAGAGAACCGACGGCCGCTGCGGGTAGGCAGCCACCATCCCGATCAGGCCGATGTTGGCGGCGTAAAAGTGGACCGGGAGCAGTCCCGGGAATCTGAGTACCTTCCCGTTGAAGCGCGGGAGGATGAAGTAGCCGATGCCGTATACCATCATGGACATGAACCCGAGAAGGTTGAAGTGGACGTGCAGGAACCGGAGCCACGCCGGATCCACCCCGGTGCCGATCACAATCCCCCCGAGAGACGCCAGGCCTAAATAGACGAGCGCTGCGATGACGAAACCTTTCATGTAGCGATCCATACCGTTCCTCCACGTATGTCTTTCATCCCTGCAGTTTTAGACTGCTTCTCCCCCGCCGAGTTGCACGGCCCCGGGAAACGGGCCATCCTCTTTCGCGTGTTTCATAAAGAGCAGGTCGTAGGCGGTCGTCACGACGCCGGCAACGAGGAAGATACCAAAGACGAAGGTCATTGCCATCCAGAGCCGCATGTGCTGCTGCGCCGTCATGTAGCTGAATCCGAGAACCCGCTCCACGTACGCCTGGATCACCCCGGCCACCCCGAAGGTGAGCCCCATGCCCATCATTGCGATGGCCATGGTCCAGAACCCGATCTTGCCCCGCCTCTCGTTGTACACGTCGATACCCTTGAACTTCGGGAAGGCATAGTAGAAGACCGTCAGGTTGAGAAGAACGTATGCCCCGAAGAAGGCGAGGTGGCCGTGGGACACGGTCACCTGGGACCCGTGGGTGTAATAGTTTATCTGGGGGAGGGTATGCACCAGGCCCCAAACTCCAGCGCCGATCAAGTGATAGACGGCATTTGCGACGGCCAGGGTGAGGACGAACTTGTTTTTGACCTCGAGCTTCCGGTTCCGCACGTGGTTCAGCGTGTCGAAGACCATGAAGATGATCGGCAGGGGCTCGAGGGCGCTGAATATGCCGCCGACCCACAGCCAGTAACGCGGTGCGCCCAGCCAGTAGTAGTGATGGCCCGTGCCTGCTATCCCGGTGAAGAGGAAGAGCCCCACCTCTATGTAGAGCCACTTCTCCACCACGTTTCTCTCGACTCCCGTAATCTTCAGGAGTATAAAGGCGATGATCGCTCCGGTGACCAGCTCCCAGGCGCCCTCGACCCAGAGGTGGATCACCCACCACCAGTAGTACCAGTCGATGGCGGCGTTCTTGTAGAAGGGGATGCCGAAGAGGTACAGAAGCGCCAGGAACAGGAGTCCGCCCAGGAGCGTCCCCTGGATGGCCGTCCACCTTTTCGCCTTGATTATGGTGATCCCGATGTTGAAGAGAAAAATCAGGGCCCCCACCACCACGAGCATGTCCAGGGGCCTCGGGATCTCCAGCAGTGGCCGTCCCTGGTTCCAGCCAAAGAGGAAACCGATGACTGCAGCGACTCCCGTGGCAGTCAGAAGAGCAAGCTGGAAGTAGGCGAGCTTCTCCGAGAAGATCTCACTCTCCGTCTCCTCCGGAATGATGTAGTACGCCCCGCCCATGAACCCGAGAAGGAGCCACAGAACGAGAAGGTTGGTGTGAATCGCCCGCGCTGTCGCAAAGGGGAACACGTTCACCACCGACTGGGGGACGGTGGCAAAATAGCTGAATCCGAGGTAGAGCCCCATGATCACCTGCAGAACGAAGAGGGGAAGGGCAACGGTGAAATAGGCTCTTGCAACTTTCTGGGATTGATATTTCATTTCAGCCCTCCTTTCCTATTTCAGGTTTGAGAGAAAATCTGCCAGCGCGTCGATCTCCTCCTGCGTCAGCTGGCTCTGGGGAGGCATATCAGAGCTGGGATCCACAGACTGTGGGTTCGGGATGTACTTCCTGAAAAATGCCGCGTCGTGTTCCGACCCGATACCGTCGAGCTCCGGTCCCACGTCACCCCCCACTCCCTCGATTGAGTGGCACCCGATGCACCCCTTCGTCTTGAACAGAGCCGCGCCCCTGCTCATCCCCACTCCCCCGGCGAGACGGCGCTCAGCCGCCGCCATCCTCTTCGTGCTGTCCTGAGGAGGCCAGTCGTTGTTGTCGATCTCGCTGACCCACTTGAAAAATGCCACGAGATTTCCTATCTCCTCTTCGGACACCTTTTGCTTCGGCATCTTCCGCCAGGAATTCTTGAAAGCTACGTCGGGCTGCCTGACGATGTACGCGATCCCCTCCGGGCCGACCCTCCGGTACACCTTGGTCATGTCAGGGCCGTAGTACCCGCCGAACCCGAGAATCGTGTGGCAATCGTTGCAGTTGTACTTCTCCCACACTTTTTTGCCGGCCACCACCTCGTCGCTCAGCCTGTCGGCGTTGGTCAGTACTTTCACCTGCCGGTGTGTATCGAAGGTGAGAACCAGGAAAAGCGCTGCCGACGAGAGGGTGCCGATGAGAAAAAACCAGAATGCAGCTTTTTTACTCATGATCGGCTCCTTTCGGTCGAAGGATTGTGCTCCCTATGGGCACATGGTATTGAAAGGGAAATAAAATCGATTTGATCTGAATCAAGAAATAAAAAAAGAAGGGAAAAAAAAGCGGAAGCTTTGAACTATAATGCTCAGAAAACCCGGAGAGAACGGAAAGGAGAGTATCGTGAGCCTGGAAGAGAAGAGGAAAAACATCATCAAATACTACTTTACGATCACCACCGGCGTTGCCTTCGGCTTCATAAACTCGAACGCAATCCTGCTCCTCTCCCTCTCGTCCTGGGGGACCTGGTGGAGCTACCCGGGGCTGGTTACGGGAGCCCTCGGCATCTATTTCGGCTTCATCCGGTTGAAGATAGACTACCAGACGATGCGTCACTCGCTGGAAAACATAAAAAGGTAGACAGAAGCAGACCATCCCCCCGAGGTCCCCCCATTTCAGCCCAAGTCAGCAGGCGCCATATCTCCGGCTATCCATGAGAAAAGGGTCACCGGGAGATCCTGCCCACCACGGGACGCCCTTCGAGCTCCCACTGTTTCAGGCCCCCGCGAAGGACGTACACCTCGGTGTATCCCACGGCGAGCAGTCTCCTCGCCGCCACGCGCGACATGAAACCGCCGTTGCAGTAGAGGATGATCTTCGCCTCCCCGGGTTGCGGGAAGAAATCCCAGTAGTGGTCTATAAGGTTGAAGGGGATCTCCCAGTCCGTGCCGGGAATGTACCCGTCGCAGCGAAACGACACGTTGACGATAAAACAATCACCCTCGGCCATCATCGCTTCGAGCTCCGCTGCATCGATGACTGTGTACGACGGTTCCGGGTCCGCGGCAGCCGTCTCGCCGAAAACCTTCGTGCCGATGAGGAGCAGGCCGAATATCAGCAGGATGAGGATAATGGCGCGCAGGAAGAGAAGTTCCGTCCTCTTTTCCACGTTGAACCTCCTTTTCAGCAGTTCAAAGCCCTTCGTCGAGGAAGGAACGCATTACCATGCAAACGATACGCTTTTGCTCACGTATCGTCAATTAACATTATCGCATGTTTTGCCCCCCTGCTACAAGGCGGCTCCCCTCCCGCAAAGGGAAGGTTTGCATCGTGCGCCATTATCGTATCTAATACAGAAAAAAGCCCGGGAGGAGTGCCATGGTCAGGAAGGATTACATCGATAGCATGAAACGCTTCAGGGAAGATTTCTTCAAGGAAAACAGGGACCTTTTCAAGCAGCTCGAAGATGGCCAGAGCCCCGACACGATGATCATCACCTGCTCCGATTCCCGCATCGTTCCGCACATCAAGACGGGGGCCATTCCCGGAGATATCTTCCTCTTCCGCAATATGGGAAACTTCGTCCCCCCCTTCCGAAAAGGGGAAGATGACCACACCGGTGTTGGCGCATTCCTCGAATACGGATCTCAGGTACTGGGCGTCACGCATCTGATCGTCATGGGCCACACCAACTGCGGCGCAGTCAAGGGAATATTCAAAAAATCGGAAGCAGTGGAAAAATCGGCGTTCATCAAAGGATGGCTGAGAAACGGCGAGGCACTCAAAAGAATCGTAATAGATACCTTCGGCCAGGAGGACGAGGAGAAAAATGCCGAGAGGGGCTTCGAGGAGAACGTGAGAATGCAGGTGGCGAACGCGAAAACCTACCCGTTCATCCGGGATGCTTTTCAGAATGAGCGGCTCACCATTCACGGATGGCTCTACGACGTAAAATCGGCCGGCATGTACTTTCTCGACGGCGAATCGGGAGAGTTCCGGCCTCTGACGTAAAGGAGAAAATGGCGATGACAGGCAAAAGCGGTACCATAACGGTGAGAGATTCCATGGGTGATATGGAGGTGCCGGAAACGGCCTACTTCGGCGCCACCACACAAAGGGCAATTCTCAACTTTCCCGTGTCGGGGCAGACGATGCCCGACGGGATCATCTGGGCCCTGGTGCTCATCAAGCTTGCAGCGGCAGAGACGAACGAGAGGCTCGGTCTTATCCCGGGGGATATCGCCCCTGCCATAAAAGCGGCAGCAAATGAACTCCTGGAGGGCAGGTTCGCCGACCAGTTCCCCGTCGACGTGTTCCAGACCGGGTCGGGCACCTCGACGAACATGAACGTGAACGAAGTCATAGCGGCCAGGGCGAACGAGATCCTGGGCCACGACAGGATGGGCAGAAAGCCCGTGCATCCCAACGACCACGTGAACTTCGGTCAATCGAGCAACGACGTGATTCCCTCGGCCCTCCACATCGCCGCGCGGTCCGGTGCGGAATCGGAGCTTCTTCCTTCACTGGAACTCCTGAAAGAGGCGCTGCGGAAAAAAAGCGAGGAGTTCCGGGACGTTATCAAAATCGGCAGGACCCACTGGCAGGACGCCGTCCCCGTGACGCTCGGCCAGGAGTTTTCGGCCTACGCCGCCCAGATGGAAAAGCACGCCGGCAGCGTGAAAAGCATCTTTCCCGGCCTCGAGGAGATCCCCCTGGGGGGAACCGCCGTTGGAACGGGCCTGAACTGCCACCCCGACTTCGCTCCCGCAGCGGTGGCGATCATCGCGGAAAAGACGAAAATCCCCTTCAGGCCAGCATCGAACAACTTCGCTGAGCTGGGGAGCAAAGACGCGCTGACGGGCCTTTCAAAGGCATACTCGGCACTGGCCTCATCGCTTTTCAAGATCGCCTCCGATATCCGGTTCATGGCATCGGGGCCACGCTGCGGCATTGCGGAGATCAATCTGCCCTCCCTTCAGCCCGGCTCGTCCATCATGCCGGGGAAGGTGAACCCCGTCCTTCCCGAATCCGTGCTGCAGGTTGCGGCGCGGGTAATCGGCAACGACGTCACGGTGACGATAGCCAACTCCTCCGGGAACCTGGAGCTCAACGTGATGATGCCCCTGATCGGCCACACCATGGCCGAATCGACGCGGCTTCTCGCAAATGTCTCCTCCCTCTTCGCCACGCGCTGCGTAGCAGGAATCACGGCGAACGTCTCCCGGTGCGAGGAGCTGATCGAAATGAGCCTCGCCATGGTTACTCCCCTTGCGCTGAAGATCGGGTACGACGCGGCAGCCGACGTGGCGAAGGAAGCCTACCTGAGCGGGAAAACGGTGCGTGAGGTTCTCCTCGACCGGGAGCTTCTCGACTCGTCTGAGGTGGACGAGATCCTGGACCCGAGGAAAATGGTTTAGGCGCTGGCCATGAAGAGTCTGTTCCCCCTGCTGACAGAGGCTTTCCGCAAAGGGGTGGAGGGGGCAAACCCCGACAGCGCCGTCCCGGCTTTTCTGAGAAAGGATGGGGGCCGGCTTCTGGCAAAGGGAAACCGGGGCTGGATAGACATATCGCCCGCCACCGGTGGAAAGATGATCGTCATCGCCACCGGCAAGGCTGCCCCCGGCATGTATCGGGCCGCGGTTGCGGTAACGGGAAGACCCCACACCGGGATCGTCATCTCGGGTGATCCGTCCGATCGCTTACCGGGCGCGCGGCATCTCAAGGGCACGCACCCCTTTCCCGACGAGAGTTCCGTTGAAGCGGCTGAAGTCGTATACGCTACCGTTTGCGGCTTGGCGGAGGAAGACTCGCTCCTCTACCTGCTATCCGGGGGGTCATCATCCATGGTCTGCCTCCCTGAACGGGAGATATCGCTGGAAGAAAAGGTCGAAACGACGCGGGCGCTCATGCTTGCCGGCGCATCCATCGAAGAGCTGAACACCGTCAGAAAATCGATCTCCCGGGTCAAAGGGGGGAAACTCGCAGGAGTTCTGGGAACGGGGCGCGGCTGCGTGCTGGTCATTTCAGACGTTCCCGGAAACGACCTCTCCGTTATCGGGTCAGGGCCCCTCTATTCAGGCAAGGAGGGCGGCAACCCCCTCCGGGTCATGAAGAACTTATCCGTCACGGAAAAGGTCCCCCCGGCGGTGGTGCGCTTTCTGAGAGAAGGAGGGGATGGTAAGGATGCCTCGCCCCCCGTGAAAGAGATACCCCACATAATCATCGCCGACAACAGCCGTGCTCTCGCCTGCGCCGCGTCATTTCTCGCGTCCCACGGTTACCGGATCGAAGTAGCGAAGGAGCAGTTTTCGAATGAGGCGCTTTCCGCCGGCACCCGTCTTGGCAGGGCGGCCCTTAAGTTTCGGGAATCGAAGGAACATGAAAAGACGGCCCTTCTGGCGGGCGGCGAGACGGTGGTGCGGGTCCGGGGAGCAGGAAAGGGAGGGAGAAACCAGGAGATGGCCATCGGTGCGGCCCTGTCCCTTTCCGGAACCAGCGGTGTCGTCGGCCTCTGCGCGGGAACGGATGGGACGGATGGAAACTCAGAAGCCGCCGGCGGCTTCTTCGACGGTTCCCTGATTGAGCGTGCACGAAGCATGGGGGCCGACTACGAAAGATACATCGCAAACAGCGACAGCTTCGCTTTCATGCAAAAGACAGGGTACTTCCTCGTCACCGGCCCGACGGGAACGAACGTCATGGACCTGTTCCTCTGCCTGATTCACCGGTAGCTTGTAAGATCCGTCGATTCCCCGGGAGAACCCTGAGATGACAGGAGACAGGCAGGAGAAAAAACGGGGCGGTTGGTACAAGCTACCGAGAAACGTCATCATGCTCGGCCTGGTCAGTTTCTTCACCGACGTTTCAAGCGAGATGATCTATCCCCTGATCCCCCTCTTTCTCGTCCAGACCCTCGGCGCATCACCCGTGGTACTCGGTCTGATCGAAGGGATTGCCGAGGCGACGGCGAGCCTGCTCAAGGTCTTCTCCGGTATCGTCTCGGACCGCTTCGCCACGAGAAAGCCGCTCATTCTGGCCGGCTACGGGATATCCTCTTTTCTCCGCCCCCTCATCGGACTCGCCCGGACGTGGCCCTTCGTTCTCTTTATCCGCTTCTCCGACCGCGTCGGAAAGGGAATCCGTACTTCTCCCCGTGATGCCCTGATAGCCGAGTCGACGACCCCTGATCGCTACGGCACCGCCTACTCGCTTCACCGGGCCATGGATCATGCCGGTGCGTTGGTGGGTCCCCTCATCGCGTTTTTGCTGCTGTGGAAATGGGACGTGGGCCTTCGCAGCATCTTCTTTCTCGCTGCGCTCCCGGGTATCCTCGCCGTTTTAACCCTCGCGCTCGGGGTGAGAGAACCCGGCGGCAGGGGCCGGAGAGAAAATACTATTACTCTGAAAGAGGCTTCGGGGCTCGGTGGTGGCTTCTACCGCTATCTTGCCGTCATCTTCCTGTTCACGCTGGGCAACGCGAGCGACGCCTTCATCCTCCTGAAAATAAGCGAGTCCACGGGCGGCCTCTACTCGGTGCCCCTCCTCTGGGGAGGATTCCACCTGGTGAAATCGGCAGCCTCCCTGCCGGCGGGCGCCATTGCGGATAAAATGGGGAAGAGAGAAGTGGCGGCAGCCGGCTGGATCGTCTATGGCGCAACCTACGTGGGCTTTGCCCACGCCGCATCGACCTGGTCATTTCTCTTTTTCCTCAGCACCTATGCCCTCTATTACGGCCTCACCGAGGGGGTGGAGAAAGCCCTCGTGGCCGAGCTGGTGCCCGATGGTCGACTGGGCGTGGGGTTTGGCCTCTTTCACTTCGCTCTCGGTGCAGGTGCGCTCCCCGCCAGCATACTCTTCGGCTATCTCTGGAAGTCATTCGGCCCCCAGGCGGCGTTTTACATCTCTGCGGGCCTTGCCCTTCTCGCCACCTTTCTTCTGCTGACCGTCGATTTTAACGGGAAAAATACAAGAAAAAGCAGGGATCTATAGGTATGCGGAGCAGGAAACCAGTCCAGCATGCAAAGTTCAGCGTTTAGAGTCCAGCGTTCAGAGTTAAAATCAAATGAACTGAGCTGAAGATGTGTTGTCAAACCCTAAATCCTAAATACGAAACCCTAAACAAATTCAAAATACAAAGCACATATGACCGAAACAAAAATGAGATTCCCCGGTAATAATAAAACATCCCACATACTATCATTTGTTTTGGATTTTGGATTTCGCTAATTTGAATTTGTTTAGGATTTAGGATTTCGTGCTGAGGATTTACCACCCGCCATTTTTAGGACTATTCCATACGGCGTGTCAAGTGGTCTCCAATAAAGTATTCATCGTTCCGGTATTGTACTGTGTGCTTCGAACTGCTCTTCCTCCAGACTATGGACTATGAACTATGAACTCTGGACGGGTTTAATTTTCTCTGTCTTTGAGGGAAAACCGCACGGCAATTTTCTTGACCGACGGTACGGGTTCACCTCCCTCTTTCGCCGGGAAAAAACGAGCCTTCTCCAGCGCATCTATTGCCGCCCTGTCGAGGCGCCGGTAACCGCTCGATCGCACAACCTCGACGCCGAGCCCCTGTCCGTAGCGATCGACGGCAACCGAGAGCGTAACGATCCCCTCTTCGCCGCGTATCCGGGAACCGTCGGGATATTCGGGCTCGGGCATGGATGCGATCACCGGGGGGCTGTAGCGGCCCTCGCCGCCTGCCTCCCGCCAATCCACGTCACTGAGCAGGCGCGCCCTTCTCCTTTCTGCTCGCGGTGCTCTTTCTCCGTTGATCGGGGAGCCCGATGGCTCTTCCATGCGGCCGCCACCGCCCGCTGCAGGAGGATGGGCAGCTGACGAGGCTCTTTCCACGGGCTCACGCGGGAGTGCGAATGTGGCCATGGCGATGCCTTTCACCGTAACACTTTCGCTTTCCACCGTCTCTACCCGTTCACGCGGGACCGCGGCACTCTCAGCCACGGTGGGCAGGATTCTCGTTCTGTCCCCTGTTCTTACTTTCTTCTCAGACGCCTTTTTGTTTTCGTGAGAAACCGCTTCGGCGCTCTTTCTCGGCCTCTTGCCTGCTGATGGCCGACCGGTCTCTTTTTTCTCCTTTATTGGCCTCTCGGCAACGTTTTGCTGAAGATCTTTTGGCGTGGCGATCACGCTGAGCCGCAACGCCCGTTTTTCAAAAGTAACAGCTCCCCCCCGGAGAAGATCGCCCGGCGACGCCGCAAATACCAGGATGTGCAGAAGCAGCGATATGAGAAAGGGGAGGATGTATCTGTTGAGCCTCATTTCGCCTCCTCAACGCTCTCTATGGTGACCTCGCGGATTCCCGCACCCCGAAGCAGGTCGAGGACCCGGACGACCGTCCCGTGGTGTGCCTTCTCATCGCCGTTTACGAAAACGGGCTTTTTCCCCTCTCCCCCGCCATAGGCGAGAACCCTTTCGACGAGCTCTTCGAGCGATACTCTTTCCTGCTGAACGTAGATCTCGTTCTTCTCCGTCACCGTCACACTCACGTACTCCCTTCGATCCACCGGGGCGTTCTTCGCCTTCGGCAGCTCGACGACCAATCCCCGGTGAATGGTCATGGAAAGCATGGCGTACATGAAAAAGACCAGGAGGAGAAACACCACGTCGATCAGGGGGATCATCTCCACCCGCGCCCGCCTGTTCTCATACCCGCTCTTTAACCGCATCATTCTCCCCGCAGTACTTCCGGTAGGCGATTTCCAGGCGCGTGGCCACCCTCTCCAGGTAGCCCGTTTTGCGCTCTACCCTGCCCACAAAGATGTTGAAGGGTATCAGGGTCATGATCGCCACGAAGAGGCCCGCAGCCGTCGTGATGAGCGCCTGGGCGATGCCGCCGGTGACCGCCCGGGGATTCTCGATCCCCATCTCCCCGAGCACGTCGAAGGACTCGATGATGCCGAGAACCGTACCCAGGATGCCCAGGAGGGGGGCGAGGGTGATGATGGTGTCGAGAATAGTCATCCCCCGCTTCATCCGATCTATCTCCGTCTGGGCTGCGATCTCGAGGCTCTCCCGCACCCCGTATTCCCTGCCTTTCAATCCCTCCACGAGGACCCTGGCACCCACACCGGGGGATTCGCCCGGGGCGGCTGCCGCCTTCTCAAAATCACCCTCCTCCGCCTGGCGGAGTATCTCGTCGATTACCCCTCCCTCATTCCTTCCCCCGTCCCTTAACCAGAAGATTGCCCGCTCTATGATGAGGGTGAGGGAGAAGAGGGAGCACAGAAGCAGGGGCCACATGAGAGGGCCGCCTTTTAAAAAAATAGCTGCCATCTGTCCACCTCGCTCAGTTCTTTTTTCCGCCGTCCTCTATATCGCCGCCCTGAGCCCCACGTAAGCCGATACGCCGGGCGTGCCGAATCCCTTCGCCTCCTCGTGCTCTCTGTCGAGCAGATTATCCACCCGGGAGAAGACCGAAAGACCGTCCCGCAACCGGTACGTGCCGGAAACACCCACGATCGTGTAACCGCCGATGGTAATCCTCTCCGTGAGGAAGGTGCCTGGATCGGTGAATATGTCGCGCCTCTTGCCGGTATAGGTCACTGCTGCGGCAACCTCCCCCCTGCCGGGGAGTTCATACCTGAGAGAGACATTCACCCTGTTGCGGGCCCTGCGGAGCAGCTGCTCATCGGAGCTCTCATCCTTCGCCTCATTGTAGGTGTAGTTCACGGAGAGCGTGAACGGCTCGATGATGGAGACGTTCGAAAAGATCTCTATGCCCTCCGACCTGCTCTTTCCGATATTTTTCAGCTCGCCTTCGAAGGTCACGGGATTAATAATGGTGAACTCTATGAGATTCCTGATGTGATTCCTGAAGTAGGTTATCCCCCCTTTGATCTTTCCTCCCGCAAGCTCCTGCTCTATCCCCAGGTCGAAGCCCTCGCTCTTCTCCGGTTTCAGATCCCGGTTGCCCGACGCAGGGTCGAAGAGCTGGAAAATGGAGGGGGCCTTGAATCCGGTGCCGAACGTGCCCCTCAGCCTGGTACTCCCTTTCCCGGGGAGGTACGATGCGCCGACGCGGTAGGTGAGCTCAGACCCGAACCGACTGTGATTATCCACCCGCGCTCCCGCGGTAACAAATAAGGTGTCACGGAAGCTCAACCCGTCATGTATGAAGTACCCTTCCGTCCTTGCTGCCTTTTCATCGAAGATGCTGTCGAAGGGGCCGAAGACGCTCTCGGAGAAAAACTCCGACTCCCCCTTCTCCTGCTGGACCTCTACCCCGAAGGTGAGCACATTACCGTGAAATAAATGCACGTTTCCCTGCCAGTTCCCCCTGAGGATCTCCCCTTGGAAGGAACTCCTCGAGCGATCGGCTGGGCGGATAGAATCGAACTCGTCACGGTTCTTCCTATCTGTCGTTGAAAGCTCAAAACCGAAGACGTTCTCCCACGTATTCCCCATCAGCGGCACTTTCACCTGCCCCCGGAGAAACAGCTGCTCTGTCTCTTGAAAACTGTTCGGGTCATCGCCATCAAAGGCGTCCAGTTCCGCATCGGCCTCTATGTAACGCACGATGAATTCCACATCGAGGTTTTCACGGGGAGTCACGCCGATCCTGGATGAGAGGGTGATATTCTCGTAGCCGTCCCTCTCGGAATTGCCATCCTTCGCAGAAGCCGCGCTGATGCCGCCGGTGTCGAGCCGAGCGAGAGAGAGCGCAAAGTTGACAGCCTCGAGGCCCCCCGATATGTTCCCCGTCACCCGCGTCGTCTCGAAGGAGCCGTACTCGATGGAACCGGTGACCGCGGGCTTCCCCTTTCCCTTCTTCGTGATGATGTTGATCACGCCTCCGATCGCGTCGGAACCGTAGAGGGTGCTCTGCGGACCCCTGATGATCTCCACCCTCTCGATGTTCTCCGTCGTCACGTTGGCAAAATCGAAGGCCCGGTTCGGCGAAATGGGATCGTTCGCCTCCACGCCGTCTATGAGAACGAGAGTGTGCTCGGAATTTGCCCCCCTCATGAACACCGATGTCTGCTGTCCCGGCCCCCCGCGCCGAACCACGTCGAGGCCGGGAACGGCTCTGATCGCCTCGTGGAGGAACTGTTTCCCCGACTCCTCCAGCTCTGCCCCCGAAATTACCGTGACCGAGCTTCCCACATGGGCAACGGGCGTCTCGAGCCGCGTTGCGGTGACGACGATCTCCTCGACCTCCTCCTGCGTTTGACCGAGGCAAAGCGTCGCGGTATGCAAAAGGGTCAAAAGAACTGCCCCCGCCAAGATTTTCAGGAACCGCATCGGAAACTCCCCGAGATTTCAGATAAAAAAAATCCCCGGACCTTCGAAGAAAAGGTCCGGGGATGCCGTTTTCCATCCTCTCCCTGGGGCTGCGATCCCGATCCTCGAAGATCGCGAACCACCATGTCGTGCGGGCAGGTCTTCTGGCTTCCGGATCTATCTACTCGCCACGCCTTCCCGCCCTTCGGGCAGTGGCTACCTGTGGCTTTCGTCCCCGGTCACAGCGGCGGGTCCGCCACGGAATCTCACCGTGTTCCCTTCATCCCTCGGGACTACCCGCGTTCCGATGAAGCTAGTATAGCACACACCTCCGAAAAATCACGTAGGGAAAAGATGCGTGCGCGACGGAAAACTGCGGTCTTTCCTGCTTACAACCAATCCCATTTTTCCGGGCGGGCCAGGAGCGCATCATGGAGGAAAGGGGCCCTTTTTACTCCCTCAGGCATACAAAGAGCGTCTTATCATCCGTGTAGGAGAGAATCTCGCCGCCCCTGATATCGAACTGGTAGTATTCCCGCACCGGCTGATCGGCTGCCATTATCATTTTCATGACGGACTCTTTCCGGCCCCTGGATGGGCCGGTTCTCTCCAGCCAGGGGAGAAAATCGTGTCTCTTGCGAAAAACCCTTCTCTCAACGATGCGGAAGCCAGCACCGCCGATGAGGCGCTCCCACTCTGATACACTCAGGGAGCGAACGTGGGTTTCGTCCCGCAGCTTCTCCATCTCGTTCAGAAAGTCCCCGAGGGCCGGAGCCTCGGGAACGGTGCTGTCGATGAGGAGGAAGAAGCCACCTTTTGCGAGGACTCTTCCCGCCTCGCGAAGAAAGGCCCCCACATCGTGAAAGTGGTGAGGAGCGATCCTGCAGGTCACCAGCGAAAAGCTCTCGCGGGCAAAGGGCAGGTGCTCGGAGTCGCCGCAGACGAAGCTGATGTTTCCTCCGCCGTAAAGGTGCCTCGCTTCAGCGAGCATCCCGAAGGCGATGTCCACTGCGAAGACCGCACCGCACCGTTTTTTTAAAAGCCCCGCAGTATGCCCTGCCCCCGTGGACACGTCCAGCGCTGCATCGAATACCTTTTTCTCGAGAAAGGTCTCCATGAAGGCCAGGTCCTCCCCGGCCACGTGGTCGGAGCTCGTCCCGTAATCTTTCGCGCGCTTTCCGAACGAATCGCCAACCTTTTTCTTGTCACCGCCCTTTCCCGCCACGGCACCGTTCCTTCACAAGAGGACTGTTTCCGTCCTGCTCTCCATCTGGTACAATCATCAAAAAATAATCATAATCGAAAACGAGAGCTCATGACAGGGCTATTCACGGCGAAGTTATTCACCGGTTCGTACCCGGCGATTCGGGCGGAACTCTCTCGATCGATTCTTGCCGAAACCCGCAAAAATCCCTTCGGCGAGAAGATCATCCTCCTCCCCTCCAACTACGTGGCCGAAGATATCTCCGGAGAGATAACCCGCAACAGGGGAAAACCTATCTTCAACCTTCAAACGATGACCCTCCTGGACTTCGCCAGGAGGCTGCTCAAGCACAGGAGAATGCCGTATTCAGAAATCGACCCGATGACCCGGGCTGTTCTTCTCGCCGATGTGGTGAGGCGCTTCTGCCGGGATACCGGGGAAACGAGCTGTTTCGAAAAGATCTACCGGAAAAAGGGGTTCGTGAGCACGCTGCTTCGCCTCTTCGATGAGTTCGAAGAGGGAATGATTTCCGGGGGAGAAGCCGATCGGCTGCAAAGGGATCCCGGATTTATCAAAAAGTTCAAAGATCCCCATAAAATCAGGGAGATACTCTCCCTCTACCGGGCCTATCTCCTCGGGGTGGAGGAGGCGGGACTGAAAACGAGGACCCACATAGTCCGGCTTGCAGCCGAAGGGTTCGAAGTCCCCGGCTACCCCTTTCGCGTTCGCGTCTTCGGATTCTACGATTTTACCCGCCTCCAGTGGTTCCTGGTGGAGAAACTCATCGCCTCCGGGCTCATAGAGGAGGTATTCTTCCCGCTACCGACCCGCTCCACCCAGGCGGGAAGTAGGATCATCGACGACTTCGAAAAGCTCAAGGAGATCGTCCCGGAGGGCTTTCAATACGCCAGGGACACTTTCTGGCGGTTCCTGCGGCAGTTCGACGGGAACGTGACCATCCTGGATGATAAAAATTATTTAAGCAAATCTGCACATAATGTGAGAACAAAGCTTTTTCACGGCAATTTTGACGGGTACCAAAAAGAGCTTCCCTTCGCGCTGATAAGCGCGCCCCACGCCCCGGGTGAACTCCGGTGCGTCGCCCGGCTGATCAAGGAGGAGATCGAAAGGGAAACGGCGGGGGTGAAGATCGGCCTGATCTACCGGAGCATGGATGAGAAGCTCGTGCCCGACATAGAGCGGGTCTTTCAGGAGTTCGCCATCCCCCACGCCATCGCGTGGTCACGTCCGCTGGCCCGCACTTCCCCCGTCAGGACGATTCTTGGCCTCCTGAAGCTTTCTCTCAGCGATTATCCCCGGAGGGAAACGGTGGATACCCTCACCTCCCCCTGCTTCGACCTGGGAAAACTGCATCCCGAGGGGGAAAAGCACGCGGCCCTGTGGGATCACGTTACAAAGAAGACGGCGATAATCGGGGGGGCCGATTGGGTGCATAAGCTGCAGAATTTTGTTGTAAAGAGCAATAAATCAATCGAGCTGGAGAATGCGGGAAACTTCGAAGAACCCGATGAGGCCGATAATGAAACCGGCCGCCCTCCCCTGCTCAGCCGGGAGATCGCAAGCGCCGAAGCGCTCAAGCGCTGCGTCACGCTGGTGAGGGAGGCGCTCGCGCCGCTTCGGGAATGCGATTCCTATTCCGGCCTCGCCACCTTCATCCTCTCGCTGCTCAAACGATTCATCCTGGTAAGAGGCGATGAGGAGGCTCGTCATTTTCAGGAGAGGGTGCTCAAAAGAACGACCCGCATAATCAAAACCTTCGGAGAGCTCGACTGGAGGAAGGTCCCCTTCAGCGACACCCGAAGCGCCATCTCCCTGCTCGAGCAGATCTTCCAGGAAGAGCGCGTGCCCCACCACCCCTCCGGTTCGCTGCGGGGCGGGGCCATGGTTCTGGCGGGAGATATAACAGCCCTCAGGGGAATCATCTTCGACCACATCTACCTTCTGGGCGTCAATGATGGGAGCTGGCCCTTGATAAGAAAGGAGGTCTCCCTTCTCAAGGACGAGGAGAGGGAAATTTTCAGCGAGACCCTCAAGGCAAAGGGGCTCCCGACGCCGCTTGAGCACATCCGCGACAACCTCCCCGAAGAAAAGCTCCTTTTCACCCTGCCCTTCATCATGTGCCGCGCCGTGAAAGCACTCTCTTTCCAGCGCTCGGACATGGCGGGAACCAGGAGGGTCCCATCTCCCCTGCTAACTGATCTCATCTACCGGTTCAGAGGCCCCGATATCTTCCTCGCCGGCCTCTGCCGGGACACGGTGGGAAATGGCATGATCGAATTCCCGAGGCAGCTCCGCCAGCGGTTCCGGGTCCCGGGGGAACCATCGAAGAGAGAGCTGCTCATCGCTTCGCTGATGAAGATTCCCTGCGGCGGGGCCGAGGCCGCACTTTCCGCCCCCGCCCGAAGAACCATGGGAAGGGCAGCAGCCACGCTCGCCCGGTGGCACCGGGGAGAGGGTCTCGCGCCCGACCCGAAATGCGCAGCGGCACTGAAGATCCCGGAAGGAAAATTGAATCACACCTTTCTCGAGAACTATATCCACTGCCCCTACAGGACATACCTTCGCTACGGTCTCAAGCTCGAGCCCCATCCCGAGCCGGAAGAAGTCTTTTCCCTGGGACGGCGGGAAATGGGGATCGTCGTGCACCGGGCCCTCTATATCCTCCATAGGGAAAAGGCAGGTGACGCATCCGTCGAAGCCGTTGGAGAAGCCGTGCGCCTCTCCATCGAAGAGTTCGGCCGAAACAATCCGGCAGGACTCGCGGGTCTGAGGGAAATAACCGCGGGAAACCTCGCGAAGACAATTTCCGACTACCTCGCGTGGGAAAAGGAAACGCCCACCGACCTTTCGCCCGAATGGTTCGAGATGAAATTCGGCTTCGAGGGCGCTCCCGACATCTTTGTCCACGTGGGGACCGAGCCTATCCCCATCTCGGGAAAGATCGACCGGATAGACCGGCGGGACGGCACCATACAGGTTCTCGATTACAAGCTCTCCGCCGGATACAAGTACACCTCCATGGAGGAAAAGATATCCCTCGGCATACTGAACCAGATCCCCCTCTACGGAATCGCCGCGAAAGGGCTCTTGATAAAGGAGGGCATTACCGTGCAAAACATCACGGGAGGATATGCTGCCCTGAAACGGGACGGGAGAAAGGGATATCACCTCCTTGCACGTCTCGACGAAGAGGGAGAGATGCTCTCCCGGTGGAAGGAGTCTCTCCTCCTCCTCCTCGAGGGCCTGAAAAGCGGCCTCTTCCCGCCTATGGCCGACAAATATTTCACCCTGTCGCGGTGGAAGGAAAACTACTGTGCGTTTTGCGATTACGCCGACCTCTGCCGGGTAGCGCCCATGACCCGGGGAAACGAATCGATTGCACTTTCCCTGACGGAAAATTTTCCGGCGCTCTTTTCCGGTCTCACGTGGCACAGAAAACACAGGAGGCCTGCCGGATGAAGGAACACACGCTCGCCGAAATGCTCTGCTCGGGGAAAAACCTCATTCTCGACGCGGGGGCCGGCTCGGGGAAGACCACGACGCTGATCAACGCCGTCACTGCGCTCTTTTTAACCGACACGGCCGTGACCCCCGAAGAGGTTCTCCTTCTCACCTTCACGGAAAAAGCCGCGGCGGAGATGAGAGAGCGCCTCTTATATCTCTGGCAGTCCCTGCTGGCGAAGGTTCGCTCGAGTCCCGGATCAGGCATCGCCCACATCCTGGCCGATTACCCCGGTGACCTCTCGCTGTCTCCGGAGCTCGCCGCATCCAGAGAGCTGCTCCTCAAGAGACTTGCGGGGATGAACGAGCATTTCGGGAGGCTGAACGCATCCACCCTTCACTCCTTCTGCCTCACCCTGCTTCGGGAGCACACCGTCGAGGCGGGGTGCGACCCCGACTTCGAGGTAATAGACTCCTTCGAGCGGGACAGGGCATTTGAAGACGCATTCAGGGAGTTTCTGTGGGAGGAGTTCGAAAAGGGGCCCTTCGACGGGCGCTGGAGGCCTTTTTTCGGCCTCTTCCCGGACCTCGAAGGGGGAAATCATTTTCTCAGGAGCTTCTTTCGCGAAATGTGCCTGAACACGAGGGACCTGCTCTATCTCTTCAGGGATCACGCTGCGATGACGAAAGGCACGGATCTGCAACCCTACTTCACTACGTTTCAGATCCCCTATTTCCGCAAGATCCATGAGTATCTGAGCGCCGCCTCACCTGTCGAAGAGGAGGTATCTACCTTGCTGGGCCGCCTCGCCTCCGTAAACGGCGAAATACTCACCAGCCTGTCGGCAGGCACCCTCCCGGCCAGTGAGACCCTCGACTCATTCATGCGGATCATCTCCTCGATCGACGGCAACAGGCTCAAGTCCCGGGAGCACTTTCCCCTCAACAGGGAACAGTTCACCGCCAGCACCTTCGACGGGGGAGACCTTGTTACGGATACCTTCCGGTGCACCCTCCCGAAGCTGAGAGACAGGGCCACCCGGAGCGCGCAAATCCTCCGCCGCTTACTTTCGGGCGTCCTCACCGGGGACCTTCTCGCCGAGAAGACGGGAAGGATGCTCGCCCTCTTCGATCACCACAAGCGGGGCAACCTGGACTTCATGGACCTCCTGCTGCACGCCGTTTCCCTCGTCACCGAATCAACGATGGTCAGGGAGACCCTGAAAAAAAGATACCGGTACCTCTTCATAGACGAGTTTCAGGACACCGACCCCGTTCAGGCCTATCTGTGCTCCTTCATCTGCGAGAAGCAGGGAGCCAGCGCGGCCACGCTCAAGGATGTGGAGCTGGAGCCGGGCAAGCTCTTCATCGTGGGAGATCCCCGCCAATCCATCTACCGTTTCAGGCGGGCGGACCCGCAGATGCATTTTTCCATGATCGCCCTCGTTGCGAGGAGCGGGGGGGAGCGGATGTCCCTTCCTGCGAACTACAGGAGCCGGCCGGCGCTCGTTTCCTTCTTCAACGGCTTCTTCCGCACCACCTTCGACAGGGGCTCCGACTACTCCTTCCCCTACGGGCCCGACCTTCAGCCCGGAAGGGCAGCTTTCAGCGACGCTCCCCCGGTCCGTTACTATTCCCTCGATGGGGAGGTCGAGCGGGAGGCGTTTACCGCGTCGCTTCTTCGCGGCCTTATCTCGTCCGGCCTGACGATCGTCGATGGGAAAACGGAGCGACCCGTGTCGTGGCGGGATGTGGCTGTGCTCTACGCGGGGGATTACGGCAAAAAAGTCCTCTCCCCCCTCCGCGAGAAGCTGTACGAAGCGGGAATTCCCTCCCTCACCCCGTCTCTCCGGGGATTCTTCGACCGCCAGGAAGTCAAAGACCTCCTCTTTCTCATCGAAACCGTCTGCGACCCGGCAAACAGAACCGCCCTCTACGGCACCCTGAAATCTACCATTTTCGGTTTTACCGACACGCAGCTATCAGGATACTTCACGAACGCCGCGTCCCCCTCTCCGGAGCTTGCCGAGGCACTTGCCATGATCAACCGCTGGAGATCCCTGCGGGACACCGTAGGCGTCCATGAACTCATCTCTACGGCGCTGGAAGAGTGTGGTTACGCATACACCACGCTGCTCTTTCCCGACGGGGAGAGGGTTTTTTTCAACATGGAGAAGCTCCTGCTCGTCGCACGGGAGTTCGATCAGAAACATTCCTCCTCCCTTCGCGATTTCGCAGTATTTTTGCGGCAGCAGACACAGGTGGCCTCGGAAGAGGGCGAGTTCCCCTATTTCGAGGAGGGCGAGGATGCCGTGCACATCATGAGCATCCACTCCTCAAAAGGCCTCGAGTTTCCCGTCGTCATCTACTACTTGACGGGAGAGCCCGCCCGCGAAGACCCTGGCCCGATCCTGTACGACCGCATCCGAGGCAATTTCGGCTTCACCGAACGCAATTTCTCCACCCCTTCCTGCTATCAGATGGTTGAGGACACCATCTGGGAATCGGGAAGCCCTCGGACAGAGGTGGTGCCCTTCATCGTCCTGGAAAAGAGAAAAGAGGACGCAGAGGCGCTCCGCCTGTCCTACGTTGCCATGACCAGGGCCAGAGACCTCCTCATTCTCGTCTCCCATCCGCCGAAGGCCGGCAGGATGCGGAAAAACACCATCGCCACGAAGCTCGAGACATTCCTTGAGCCCTTCCGATCTGAGGAATCGGCCTGCCCGTTCACGAAAGCGCCGGGGATAACCCACCAGGTGGAGGAAAACCTCGGGGTCTTTACGAGCCGGGTTTCCCAGCCGGTTGTGACAGAAGGGGCTGCGGCGGAAAAAACCTGGAAACCCCAGATCCCCCCGATTCGGGATGAGGAAGGCGAGAGCGCCTTTCCTCCCGTTTTGCCCGAGAGGGGCGGGAAGGTCGTCGGCGAGGAGGAGGGGTACGGGTTTGGAAGCACGGTCCACCGTATCCTGGAATTCATGCCTCCCTTCGACGGCTCCCTCTTCCGGGACGATGGACACCTCTCCCGCTCTTTTTTCGAAGGAAAGGAAGACAGAGCGCGGTTCCTGCGTATGGTGGAAAAGATGCGAAAGAGTAACCTGCTGAAAAAATACGGAAAATGGCAGATCCTCGGGACAGAACTCCCCGTCACGTCCGAAAGAGAGGGTGCCGTCTGGCGTGAGGCGGCAGACGCTGTTTTAAGAGACGGTCTGCGCCTCCTGGTTCTGGACTACAAAACGGGAGATCGAGATAAAGAGAGGGACGCGGAATCGGCAGAGCAGGTGTCCCGCTACGCCCGATCAATCGCGGCCGCTACGGGGTTGAATGTCTCCGCCGTCGTCTGGTACGTGGAGCTGGATGAGTGGATCGAAATAGCCGCCTCCAGCGGCTGAGGAAAGTGAGGGGCATTGGAGCGTCACTCACCCGGGAAGATGGTGAAAAAAAAAGATCCGGTGAACCGGCAGACCCTCAATCTTCGGGGTAGTCGTATTTCTTTATCGCCTCCGAGCCCGCTTTTATTTGCTCCAATATGAAGCTTTTCAATTTCTCCCTGAATTCCTCGGGAATCTCCTCGATATGCGCCTCCCGGGTAATAATCCTGGTCGTGTCGTATGTACGAAGAAAATTCAGGCAGGAATCGCACAGGTCGATGTGGAATTCGAGCTCCTTGGAGAGGATGGGGTCCATGCTCCCATCGAGGTAATCTGCCAGAAGTTGTACCAGCTCCCTGCAATTCATGCGCTCACATTTCCCCTTCTTTGAGGTATTTTTCCAGACGCTCCCTGAGATAGAGCCGCGCCCGGTGAAGCCGGGACTTCACGGCAGGGATGGTCAAACCGAGAATGTTCGCCGTCTCTTCGTTGGACAGCCCCTCCACGTCGCTCAAGACGAGAACGACCCGGTATTTCTCCGAAAGCTCTGCGATGAACGTCCTGAGCACATCCCCGAGCTCCCTGTTCAGAACCCGACGTTCAACCTCCCGCGACCAGTCACCGATTTCGCTCGCATGCCGTCCGTCCTCGGTGAAAACGGGCATGAAGTCCTCGATCGAAACGGCATCGGTCCTCTTCCGGTTCCGGAGCCGCATCAGACATGCGTTCACGCATATCCGGTACATCCAGGAGAAAAAGGCCGAGTCGCCCTTGAAAGAATCTACTTTCTGATACACGGTCATGAAAACATCCTGGGTGATCTCTTCCGCGTCAACTTCGTTCCTCAGTATCGAAATGGCGAGATTGTAAATCCTCCCCTGATACTTCTCTATAAGGTCGACCACTGCCTGCTCATCGCGCTTCTTGAGACCCTTGATTATCCTGTCGTCGTCCTGGAGCAGCTTTTCCTTCATCAATCACCTCTTATGATTATAAAAAAGGCTCCCCGGTTTCTCGGGGATTTGCTTTTCTATTCAACCGTAACGCTCTTGGCGAGGTTCCTCGGCTGATCCACGTCCGTTCCCTTGATAACAGCCATGTGATACGCCAGGAGCTGAAGAGGAACCACGCTCACCACGGGGAGGAGGTATTTAGGGCAAACCGGGATCGAGATGACGTCCTCAACCTTCTTCCCGATCTCGCCGTCTCCTTCCGTCGCAACTGCGATAACCCTGCCGCCTCTCGCCAGAACCTCCTCCACGTTCGACATTACCTTCTCGTAGGTGGAGTCGGAGGGAGCGAGAACAACGACGGGCATGTTTTCGTCGATGAGGGCGATCGGCCCGTGCTTCATTTCACCGGCGGGATACCCCTCGGCGTGAATGTAGGAGATCTCCTTGAGCTTGAGTGCCCCCTCGAGAGCGATGGGGTAGCTTATTCCTCTCCCGAGATAGAGGAAGTCACGGGCATCCTTGTATTTCATCGCGAGCTCGTAAAAGTGGCTGTCCTTCTTCAACACGCTGTCGATCATCAGGGGGAGCCCCTTGAGTTCCCGGGCGTGGGCTGCCAGGCTCTCGCTATCCAGGCACCCGCGATTGAACCCGATGTAGAGGGCCAGCAGGTAGAGTGACACGAGCTGCGTGGTGAAAGCCTTCGTGGAGGCCACGCCGATCTCGGGCCCGGCGTGGGTGTAGAAAACCCCGTCCGACTCCCTAGCGATCGTCGACCCCACGACATTGCAAATAGCCAAGGCGCTCGCGCCCTTGGATCTCGCCTCCCGGAGGGCCGCGATGGTGTCGGCCGTCTCGCCGGACTGGGATATTGGGATGCAGAGCGTGCGCTCGTTCACAATGGGGTCCCGATATCTGAACTCAGACCCGAGATCGACCTCGACGGGGATCCTTCCGAGCTCCTCCAACAGAAACTTCCCCACCAACCCGGAGTGCCAGGATGTCCCGCAGGCGACGATGAAAATCTTCTCCGTCTCGCGGATCTTGTCTCTCGAGATGGGCAGGTCATCCATCATGACCCCGCCCGATGCAAAATCGACTCTCCCTGCCAGCGTGTCGAGTATCGCCCGCGGCTGCTCGAAGATCTCCTTCTGCATGAAATGCTTGTACCCCTCTTTCTCCGCCATCGCGGAAGACCACTCTATGTAGTGCTTCTTTTTCTCGACGGGCTTCCCGGTAAAATCCGTCACCTCGATGCTGCCCGGGGTCACCACCACCATCTCCTCGTCATCGATGAACATGGCATCCCGCGTGTAGGGCAGGAGAGGCGGAATATCGGATGAGAGAAACATTTCGTTTTTTCCTATCCCCAACACGAGGGGGCAGTTGAGCCTCACACCGACGATCCTCCCGGGCTCCCTCGTCGATATGGCAGCGAAGGCGAATGAGCCCCGGATGATCTTCAGCGTCTCTCTCACGGATTCGACGAGGCTCTTCCCGTTCTCGTGGAAGAGATTTATGTACTGGGTGATCACCTCCGTGTCTGTCTCCGACAGGAAGGTGACGCCCTTTTTTTCCAGCTCGGCCCTCAAGGTGCCGTAATTTTCGATAATACCGTTGTGCACCAGGGCCACACTCTCCGTGGCGTGAGGATGGGAATTGACGTCAGATGGTCTCCCGTGCGTTGCCCAGCGCGTGTGGCCTATGCCGCAATGTCCCCCGATGTCCTCGGTAAAGACCATCTTCTCGAGATTGATGATCTTCCCCTCACGCTTTCTCACGATAAGGTCGCCCTCCCCGGACAACACCGCCACACCCGCCGAGTCATATCCCCGGTACTCCAGCCGCCTCAGCCCGTCGAGGATAACGGGTACACAATCGCGTTCCCCCGTATAGCCGATGATTCCGCACATGCCTAACCCCTTTTCCTCCTTTTCTTCTCCGGCACCTTCAATCCGGCCTTTTTTATCAGCTCCGGTTTTTTCCGGACAACCCAATCAACAATATTTTCCTGCTTGGCCCGCGACAGGGCAAGGGCAAAAGGCGGCACATCATCGGTTACCGTGGACCCGGCGCCGATGACGGCGCCCTTGCCTATCGTAACGGGCGCGACGAACTGGGTGTCGCTCCCCACAAACACCCCGTCTTTGATAACGGTCCTGTGTTTCGCTATCCCGTCGTAGTTGCAGGTGATCGTCCCGGCACCGATGTTCACCATCGTTCCCACCGTGGAATCTCCCACGTAGGCGAGATGATTGGCCTTTGAACCCCTTCCGATCTTCGATTCCTTCACCTCCACGAAGTTCCCGATCCTCGCGTCATCCATGAGCACGGTCCCGGGCCTCAAGTGGGCAAATGGCCCGACCCGTGCCCCCCTCCCCACGGTTGCCTGTTGTATCACGCTGTAGGGGAGAATCTGCGCCCCCTGCCTGACCTCGCTGTCGGCGATGTACGACCCTGCCCCGACCCGAACGTTTTTTCCGATCTTCGTTTCGCCCCGTATGATCACACCGGGCTCGATCACCGCATCTGCCCCGATCACGACGTCCGGACTGATGTAGGCATTGTAGGGATCCTCAATCGTGACGCCTCCGTTCATCAGTCTTTCCGTAACCCGCAAAGAGAGAACGCCCGCCACGAATGCCAGTTCATCGCGTGAGTTGATTCCCACGATCTCTTCCGCATCGGGAACGAGCGTTCCCGACACCCGCTTGCCGTCGAAAAAAGCGCGGTAAACAAGGTCGGTGAGGTAATACTCTTTCTGAACGTTGTCGGGAACCAGGGCATCGATATTCTCGGATAGGAAGTGGGCGTCGAAGATATAGCTGCCCGAGTTAACCTCATTTATCGTTTTCTCTTCCCCGCTTGCGTCCTTTTCTTCCACGATCCTGGCGATCGTCCCCGACGGATCGCGGATCACCCTCCCGTATCCCGTCGGGTCCTCGAGAACCCCCGTGAGCATCGTAATGGTGGCACCCTGCCTCCGGTGAAGCCTCACCAGTTTTCTCAGCGTCTGTGGCCGAATGAGCGGCGCATCGCCGCAGAGTACCAGGATCTCTTTTTTGCCCCCCTTGATACAGTGCATCGCCGAGCGGACAGCATCTCCCGTTCCGCGCTGATGTTCCTGCCGGGCAATCGTTACCCTTCTCTTTCCCGCCTTTTCCTCAACGATTTCACACCCGTATCCGGTCACCAGCACCACATCATCTATTCCGGCACCCGTCACCGCATCGATAACGTAATTCGCCATAGGTTTGCCCAGAATATCATGCGCCACCTTCGGAAGTGAGGATTTCATCCTCGTCCCTGACCCTGCCGCCAGGATGATGGCTTGGCATTTTTTCATGGATTTTCTCCCTCAACAGTGTAGAATTTGATAAATAAAACTACAGACCAACATATTACAAACTTTTCCTTTAAAGGTGAAGGAAAAATGAAGACGAAGGCGGAACTCGAACACCTGGAATTACTGATAGAAGATCTAAAGAGGAAATACGACCTCTTCTTCCAGGGCCTTCTGCGCGTCGAGCCCTCAAAGGAGAAAAAAGCGCTCGAGATGAGGTTGCGAAAGATGGGGCAGAGAAACATTCCCAACACATCGGACCAGTTCAAATTCAACACGATACAGGCGCGCTTCCACAGCTACCAGAACATGTGGATCCGGATTGTCACAGCGATAGAGGAAGGCAGGATCGAGAGAGATTCCGGGGGGAGGGTGGCGTTCCACTCCCACGGGCCCGTGGACGAAGACAACATGAACAAGGCCTTCATCGATTTTTTAAACGCAAAAAAAGAGCTCAATCAGCCCGCCGATGGAATCGAGTTCTCGTCATTCCGGAAGAAGCTTTTCGACAGGGCGATGGATTTGACGGAAAAGGGAGACTGCGAAAGGGTCGAATTCAAGGTGGTCGTCGAGGACGG
>CAYFXN010000021.1:0-26086 GCA_964347065.1 uncultured bacterium
TCTTTCCCCTCGATATTGAACGAGAACTCTCTGAATTCTCCCTTCTCCCTCGTTCCGCCGAATTGTATCTCGAAGGCGTCGATGGAGAGGCCCACATCCCGCAAAACCATGGAGAAGGTGCTCCTGAAAGTGTCCTGTGTGACATCCGCCTTACCGACACTTTTTTTCTCCCTGTCCAGTTTTTCTCTCAGAAACGCGTACCGGTCCGTCAGCGGAACGAACTCGGCGTACTGCTTTCTGTTGTACTCGTAGCTTCTTTTCGCCGACTTGATCTTGGAGATCGAGGGGAAAATGTACAGGGAAAAGACGAGGATCACGACCCCCGCAATAATCCCGTATTTGATTAACGTTCTCTCTCGCTGAGAAAGGTTCACTCCTAAAACCTCACGTGATCGATAGTTTGAACTTTACCCGTCCTTCCGTGGCAGACGGTCCCGTCTCCGTTATTTCCACGTTGTTGCCCATGCCGTCGGATAGCCGGTTTTTAAATGTTGTCACGGAATCCTGGTTGGGGGCTTCCCCCGTTACGGTGAGCCTACCCCGGATAAAGTTAATCTCCCGTATCGTTATTCCATCGCTGCTTTTGAGGGTGCTCGATATCGATATGAGGAGAGAGTAGAGGGGATTTTCCTCGCGGGGGAAAAGAGCCAGCTCCTCCTCCATCGAGGATATTTTCTCCTTGATCTGGGCCACGGGGTCGACCATAGCCGAGCCCTTCATGATCTCGGCGAACTTCTGCCCCATTACTTTCCTGATGGAGTCGGACTTTTTCCGGTTGAAGTGCTCCAGGCCCTCGATGGAAAAAATGAGGGAAAGGACGAGCAGAACCGCAGACGCGATGATCATGATCTTTTTGGTCTTTTTCGCCGATGCGTCGCGAAATTCGGTGATCTTTGCCGATATGAGATTGAATCCCGATAGCACCGGATGGTTCAGGTATTCGCTCAGCATTTCGGTGCTTATTCCCCCGACCATTCCTTCCCCTGCCCGGTCTGAACCGCCGTCTTTTCCCGAAATGTCGATTACCGTATTCAGGGTTTTTTCCCCCCCCGCCATCTCTTCTTCGGCCAGGGCGAGGGGGATGATCCTCACCGAGCCGGATTCCTGCCAGTCGCGATTCGCTTTCGCGCCCACCTTGCCGTCGACGTAGATCCCGGCATCTCCCCCCCCGTCGTTTTTTTCAACGGCGGTTAGAAGGAGGAGAAATCCGGGTATGACCTGCTCCAGCGTAAAGTCCGTGTTTGAAAATACGTTCTCCAGGCGGGCCACCTCTTCCTGCTTCACGCACACGGCGAGAAATCTTCCCTGACCCGCTTCGGCTTTCAGGGGGATCAGGTCGAGCAGCACGCCCCCCTCGAAGGGAAGGGTTGAGGAGACGACGGATGGAGCGGCGAGGCGGGCCTTTTTGACATCGTCGAAGGGCAGCTCTACTTTGCGGATGAAAAGATCGATACCTGATACGAGCAGCATGGCCGAGTGCCTCTTTTTCACGCCGCCCTCTATTTTATCCAGGAGGCTTTCGAGCTTTGCTATCTTGAGCTGGGAAACAAGATTAGTTATCTTGGATTTCGGCTCCGGCTGTTTCTCCTCTCCCCCGTTCAGGTCTTTGAGAAACCGCTCGATCAGGGGACTGCCCTCGGTGGAGAAAGCGTCCTCGCCGATCTGGGTCGAGGCGAGGAGCGATACACTCTTCTTTCCCCCGGCAGCCGTTAATTCCCACGCCTGCAGGGTTTCCCCGCATATGGTGAAAACCGTTTCGCTCATCTTACCTGTTTACCACCTCGATATCAGGGGATGCCAGTCTTCCCCGTATCCTGATTTCTACATTATATTCATTTTCCGGCTTTATTTTCAAAAGGTTAGATAGAAGCGGCGAAATGTCCCGGCCCCGGGCTTCGATATCAACGGTGCCCTTCGAGCCTTTCATGTAGTCGGAGACGGTCCCCGAGAAAATGAAGTTCGAGGACAGAACCGTTGCAGTGCAGTTCTTAAAGTAGATGCTCGACCCTTTAAAAATTGCCTTCCCTGCAAGCCCGGAAATTTCCACATCAATGCCGTATTGTCCTTTCACGAGGAGGGTGTCGAAGGAAAACGTCCCCTTTCCCGATAGGGAGATTCCTCCCGCTTCGTCGGAGACGATCCTCTCGATGTGGAAATCGAGTTTTCGTGCAATAAACGAAGGAAGCTTTCTCCGCATCTCGGGCGAGAAAATGAAGTCTGTGCCGGAAAGCGTCAGGGAGTTCAGACCTCTTGATAGGCCGGCATCGATATCGTTGTTTTGACGGTCCCGAAGCGAGAGCCTGATCGGCCACTGTCCGAAAAACTTGGAAATTTTGAACTGGAACACCACTTCCGGGAAGTTCAGCACATCCGTATTTCCCGGACCGGTGATGGTCACGCCTTCGAAGATCAATGTCAGGGGCAGCTCCTTCTTCACGCTCTCTGCCCGGAACTCGTATCCCGCTTTTTCAACAACCCTGTTTATCTCGCCCGTTACGGATTCTCCCGAGAGGGTGAGAAAAAAGAATAGGTAAAACAAGAGGGCGAATACGGCGATGCCGCCGGCTATGTAGAGAAGAGCTTTCTTCACGTATGCGCGCGCTTTGCCATCTTTCTTCTCACTCTGAGGGAGAGGGAGAAAAAGCTCGCCGGAGCGAAAATGAGAATCACGCCTGCGATACCCGAAAGTGCCCCGGTACGCCCCCCGTTTATTGAGCATCCCGATTCGTCTTCGGGCTGCGGCGGGAAGGCCGGGGCTGATGTTGAAATGGCAAAAATATGGTTTGAACCAGAAACGGTGTCAACGCCGGACCATGCGACGACGGCCTTCCCCGTGGAAAAATAGGACAGGACCGACCGGTCGAACTTGTCGAGTGGTTCCGGAATGTCGACGAGGGAGACGGGTTTCTGGTTTTGGAGGATCGAGAAGATGCTCTGGGAAAATAGCGCGGAGGCGGTGGTCAAACCCGTTCCACCCGCCCCGTTGCCGGAGATGTGAATTCTGTCCTCGGTATCGGACAGGATCACCGGGTTGGAAAATTCGATGACGAGAGGAGTCGGGAATCCGGTGAAGATGTCGTTGGGGTCAATCAGGGGGCTACCGTTCCTGGGAGCGAGGGTGGGATCGATTTTTGCCAGGAAAATGGTACCGGGCTCAAGGGCGTCGGTGCCCGAAACGGCAGAGAGGTAGATGCTGTTCGTGGCATTGACGGAGAGCCAGGGGGCGGTGAAGGAATCGGCTTCCTGGCCGAAAATTCTCGTCTTGGGGATGAGAATTTTCCCCGGGACGGCGGTGCTGTCCGGATCGGTCATCGCGTAGTAGGTAATTGACCTTCCGGAACCGTCGTCTTCGTCCCACAGCGCGTGTGCGTTTCCATCGGAATCGATGTTCATGGCGAGCTGGGGAGTAAACGCTGTGCCTCCCAGAGAAATATTATCGACGGGATTTGAAAAGTCGTCGAAGGGGGTGGATGCATAGTAGATATTGCCGGAGTCGAAGTAGAGGAGGTGGATGTTTCCTGAACTGTCAGAGGCGGAAGAGAGGGCTGCAACGCTCACGGAGGGGGTCACGGGTATCACCCGCACGTCTTCAACGGCGGGCTGCAGTCCTCCGTTATCGAGGTTGGGGTTTATCAGGGCGAAAAAGAGGTTGCTGTCGGCGATGAAAGCGATACCTGTTTTGTCCACGCCGCCGTCGGAGATGGGAAATATCCAGGGGGTCCTCGCGTCCGTGTAGGCGGGAAGCGTAAGATCGACGAGGGTGATGCCTTTCAGGCGGAGCGTATCGCCGGTCAGGGAAACGTCGTCAAAGTCCGCCGACGCGTCGATGGGGACGTAATATACCTTATAGGGCGGGATTCCGCCGGACGAACCGATGAATGCCAGGTGGAGAACGGTGTCGTCGAGATAACCTGCCGGCTGGAAAAAACTGCCCGTAATGCCACTGTTGGATATCGTGTCCACGGGGAATTCGCACCTGCCCGTCGCCGGGGTAAGAAGAGAAATCAGGAAAAGGGCTGATGCAGTCAGGATTCCCGTGAAAAGAGTGGAAAATCTCATCTCGGCTGACCTCCCGCATACGATAGGTTGTCTATCACTATACATTTTCCGTTCAATTTACAATACGATAAATTTCCTGCACGGTTTTCCCCTGCCGCTGAAGCATAGACTCCATTCTTCCCACCGTTTTATCTATGGTGCTTTTGACGTAAACGGTGAAAACGGTGCTCTCGGTTGTGATGACGTCGCGAATCCGCGATTGCCGGTAGAGTTCTTCCAGAGAAGAAGAGACTTTTGTCAAATCCTCCGGCTTTTCGAAGGGGGCCTCCTTCCGGTATTCAACGATCTCATTCACCGCCTCCTGATCGATATAATATTGGAACTCGGGGTCTTCGCCTCTTGACAGGCTGATGAGAATGTCTTCCGGTGCCGTGTTGATGTTAATCTTCCCGCTTCCGTGTGCGGTCACGTAGGGAAAGAGGGCCCTCAGCGTCTTCCCGTCGACCCCTTTGACCAGCTTCAATTCGTAAATGGAGTCGAGAAGGTCGTTTTTAACGGTGTAGGGCGGCGTGAGGGTCCGGTAATATGCGGATTCCCCCCCGCCGATGCGCGGTGTGTCGTCCTCGTCGAGCCAGTCGAGAATAGCATCCGTCAGGGAGGTGTCGATATCGAGCCTCGTTAAGAGGGCGTTGAAGATTGCAACCATCTTCTCGTTTTCCGAGATTCCGTTCGGCATGATGAGGGAGTTGACGTTGAACTTCCTCTCTTCGTCCACCACCTGCACTACCGCTTCACCCTGGCCGAAGGTTATCGGAGGCGAGGGCCTGGACCAGATTTCGTCGAGGGTGTCGTACTCGTTCATGTTGCCGTCTTCCCGAAGGGCGATAATCGCGGCCTTGACCCCCGTATCGGAGAGGTACCGTGATTTCGTCTTCTCCTCGAATCTGATGGAAAGCTCGGCGTCTTTCGAAGTGAGGGTTGCCGTGGATATGATTGTGGCAGTTACGAGCCCCAAAACGAGAAGGGCGAGAATGATGGCGACTCCATCGTTTTTCCGGATATTTTTTGGGATCGGGATCATCGGTTTCTCTTTCCTGAATTGCCGAACTTGCTCACCTCTCCGGAGAGGTTCAGGAAGAATTCTTCCTTGAGGGTCCTGCCGTTTGGAAACACTATGGAGACCCGCAACCTTTCGGGCAATTTCAATTTTTCCCCTATTTTCCACTCGCTGTCCTCGGTGTCTTCACCGGTTACGGCTCTGACGGAGAATGACGCTATGTCAGTGAGATAACGTTCTTTCATGGTTTCCTCGTATCCGGGGATCTGAAAGTTGAGATCGATTTCCCTGATTATGGAGATTTTTCCGTCATCGTCCATATCCGGCCGGTAGGTAACCCGTATGATGTCCGTTCCCCGGGGATCGACGTCGATGAACTGATGGGAAAAACAGGAGAACGAGAGTTCGGAGATGCTCTCGCCCCCCATGTTTTTTTCGGTGAGCGAAAAATCGGAAAAGGGAAGGGTAGGGGAGTAGAACGCGCCCGATATGTCGTTTGCCAGCTGGTTCAAAAACAGCACCGTCTGCCGGTACCTGACGGAGTAATCCTGGAGCGCGCCGGCAGACCGCGTCAACCCGGAAAAGGAGGTGTAGAGAATCAGCGTGAGCAGAGATGTGATTGCCAGGGCAACCAGCACTTCTATGAGCGTAAACCCCCTATTTTGCCGCATGTTCATTACCGTGATGCAAGCCCGGTAAAGGTTATCGACTTGCTGTTTCCCTCCAGCTCATAGAATAGCGTTACGTTCACTTCGCGTGCATCGGGATGGGGAGTCTCAAGGACCTCGATCTTGTAGGTGTATCCGAAATCGTCGTCACTTTCCTCTCCCGTGCGGGTCCCAACATCGGGGAAACCGGAAATCTCGCTGTTCAGCAGCTTTTCCCCCTCCGTTACGGCAGCGAGCCTATCCCTTACCGATCTCTCGATCGATATGGAGTTCGAATTTATGTTGAAAGTTACAAAAAGAATGAGTGAGACGATTGCGAGGGCAACGAGAACCTCGAGGAGAGAAAAACCGTCACATCTATTCCGTAGTGATTCCATCGGTTATTTCGACCTTGCCGGTAAATGGATTTATCATCATTGTTTGATCTTTGCGTTCTTCAACATTTGAAACGACGATGTGTGTCCTTGGAATATATCCCATGTGAGAGTAAGGGATGTCAACGTCTCCCGCTGCGTAGCTCTTGCCGAAATTTGTCGTCACCGATGTTATGGTGTGGCTCTCTGGAAGTTTCACGCTCCAGTTCCTCAGGAGGTTTCCCTCTTCACCTTGCCGGTATCCTTCTATGGTCCCGTCGGCAATTTTGATGGTGATCTTCCCGCCTGCCGATTCGAAAAGGGCCTTCTCCATGGTCGACTCGATATGCAACGCCGTCTTTCGCATGAACTCATCGATATCATCTTTGGTGACGGCGGAAATTTTGGGAAGGGCTGTCCAGAGAATCAGCGATACGATGAAAAGGACCACGGCGAGCTCTATCAGCGTGAACCCGGATGGCTGATTACTCTTCCCAGGATGTGATGTCCGCATCCTCACCCTCGCCCCCCGGGACGCCATCGGCACCATAGGCGATGATGTCGTAGTCTCCGTGTTCACCGGGAGAGATGTAGGTGTATTCCGAGCCCCACGGGTCTTTCGGGACCCTGTCGAGGTAACCGTCACTGCGGTAATTCGGCGGGATCCTCCCGATTTCGGGTTTGGTTACCAGCGCCTGGATGCCCTGTTCCGTTGAGGGGTAGAATCCGTTGTCGAGCTTGAAGAGTTTCAGGGCCTGCTCGACATTTCGTATCTGGAGCTTCACCTGGGTCCTCTTCGCCTCTTCTGTCCTGCCCACGAGCCTCGGAATGACCAGCCCTGCCAGGAGGCCGAGAATGATGATCACCACCATGATTTCGATGAGTGTGAAACCCGCTCTTGCCCATTCTTTCCGGTCCATCGATCCTCCGTTCATCGTAATATTTGGCTCAAATTGAGCAGGGGAAGCATAACGGAAACCACTATGAACGCAACGAGGCCGCCCATAACGAGAATTATAACAGGCTCGATGAGAGATAAGAATCTTTCGAGAAAAGTCTCGTAATCTCTCTCGAAGGCCTGTGCGGCTTTTTTCAGCATGAAGTCGAGGTTTCCCGACTCCTCTCCGACGCTCACCATCTGGATCAGAATGGGGGGGAAAATTTTGTCCTGTTTCATCGTGGCGGCAATGGGGGCGCCTTCGATGACCCTCTCTCTCAGGTGCAATATTTTGTTCGAGATGACCGCGTTGCCCGTCGTCCCGGCAGAGATGAGCAGCGCTTTTTCCATGGTGAGGCCGCTCCGAATGAGGGTGGACATGGTGCTGGAAAACCGTTCCATAGCGACGGAATTGCTCAGCTTTCCGATCAGGGGTATCTTCAACTTCAGCTCGTCTATCCGCTCTCTTCCCGGCGACGTGGAATAGTATTTACGATAGAAATAATATGAAGCGACGATCATGATCGCCAGCAGCCACCATGATTTGCCGAGAAAACTCGAAACGGCAATCAGGAATTTCGTCGAGAGAGGGAGGGCAGATCCGAGGCTGTCGAATATCGTGGTGATCCTGGGGACGATGAAGGTCACCAAAAATATGACGACGAGGGTGGCGATGAGCATCATCAGGAGTGGATAGGTGAGGGCGCTCTTGATCTTTTCCAGGAGCTTTTCCTGCTCCTCGAGAAAATCGGCGAGGGTGCTGAGGGAGAGGTCGAGGGTGCCGCTTTCCTCGCCGGCCTTGACGATATTGATGTAGATTTCGGGAAAGAGCGAGGGAAAGGGAGAGAGGGCACCTGCGAGGGTCTGGCCCGATTTGATATCTTCCAGGATCGTTAAGAGGAGCGATCTCAAACGTGAGTCGTCGGACTGGTCTGCTATAGATTCAAGGGATCTCGCAGCAGGTACGCCGGCAGAAATCAACGTTGCCAGTTGTCGGGTAAACAGGGGAATCAGGTTTTTTGACGGAAGGGTCGTTTGGAAGAACCCCTTCCTCCCCCTCTTCTCGGAGATTACTTTTTCCGTGATTTCGATGGGGTAGAATTCTCTTCCGAGCAGATGCGTGCGGGCCGATGAGACGGAATCAGCCTCCACCTGACCCTTTTTTTCATCTCCCTTCTTGTCGAGGGCTCTGTATGAGAAAACAGGCATACCGCTATAAGATATCAATCCTCTTGTTCTGCCGTGACCCGGAGAACCTCCTCGAGGCTCGTAATTCCCGCGTAGGCCTTGAATATTCCGTGCTCTCTGATCGTTGCCATCCCCGAACTCTCGGCCTCGGTCCGCATGGTGTCCGCGTCGGCTTTTTCCGTGATCAACCGATGGAGTTTTTCAGTCACCGGCATGACTTCGTAAATACCGGTTCTTCCCGAATAACCCGTTTTGTAGCATTCGCCGCACCCCGATGCCTTGAAAAGGGCGGGAATTTTGTATTTTTTCCCGATGAGCTCCAGCTCTGCCTTTGATGGTTCGTATTTCACCTTGCAGTGCGGGCAGAGTTTCCGGATGAGCCTCTGGGCGACGACGCATTCGACGGAGGAGGAAATGAGGAATGGTTCTACACCCATGTCTATCAGCCGCGTGACGGCGCTTGGCGAGTCGTTCGTGTGGAGTGTCGACAGGACCAGGTGCCCCGTAAGGGACGCCTGTATCGAAATTTCCGCCGTTTCCCCGTCGCGTATTTCGCCGACCATGATGATGTCCGGGTCCTGCCTGAGGATCGACCGGAGGCCCCCGGCAAAGGTGAGGTTTATTTTGGGGTTCACCTGGATCTGTCCTATGCCCTTTATCTGATATTCCACCGGGTCCTCGATGGTTATGATATTTTTCGTGTCGGAATCCAGGCTCCGCAGCGCCGCGTAGAGCGTCGTCGTCTTGCCGCTTCCCGTCGGGCCCGTCACGAGGAGGATTCCCGTCGTGCTCTTCAAGTACTTGGAAAAGAGGGAAAGCTGCCGTTTGGCCATCCCCAGGTCTTTCATCCCCATGAGGATGCTGGAGCGGTCGAGTATGCGAAGGACCGCCCGCTCCCCGAACGATGTGGGAACGATGGAGACCCGTATGTCGATATCTCTCCCCCCGAGCCTGACCTTGATTCTCCCGTCCTGGGGAAGCCTTTTTTCAGCGATGTCAAGGCCCGCCATGACTTTGATCCTGGAAATGACCGGGGCGTGGAGCCCCCGCGGGAGGTTGACCACGTTGTGCAGCACCCCGTCTATGCGGTTTCTCACCACGAACTCTTTTTCGTAGGGCTCGAGGTGGATATCGCTCGCTTTTAAACGAATGGCCCTGAAGAACATCGAGTTCGCAAATTTAATGATGGGAGCTTCGCCCTGGCTGTCCAGCAGGTCGGGGCTCTCTTCGATCCTGGACTTCAGCTCGAAGATATCGCCGTCGATGCCGTTCGCGGCGAGGTAATCATCGTTGTCAGAAGCCATCTCGTAGGCCTCGTCGATGAGTTGGAGGACCTCTTTCGAGGGGCGGGTCTCATATTTACCTATGCCCGTAAGCCGCATCATCTCATCGATTATTTCCTGGGGCGTCTCGGCGGATACTACCAGAATCATATTGCCGTTGTGCGTGCAGGGAAGGGCCTCGTATTTCCTGGCGTACCCTATGGGTATCTGCTTTATGAGCCCCGTTTCCGGCCTGATGTTCATTTCGCCTTTTCTCCTCGTGCGGGCTTCTTCGCGCCTGCGCCAGATGCGTCGCGATCCCGGCCGCTCTCTTCAAAATCGAGGTCCCACTCGTAGTCTTCCTCGAGTGTTTCGTCGACGTCGAAGAGATTGAAGAGGATCTTGAGCTGTTTCGTGTGGGTAAGACAGATGCCGCAGGAAGATGCGTATGCCAGGGTGTCGGCATCCACGGTCCCGTCAAAAAGCACCCACTTCACCAGCTGCCCGGAACCAAGCGACTTCTCCAGCGACAGCAGACGGCACCGGTTCTCGAAGTGCTCGAGCTTCCCCCGGGGAAGAACCTTCCCCGATATGAAATCCCCGGCCCAGATAACCAGGGCCTCCTCCGTGTACTCGCGGTTACGGAATCCGAAGGCCACAATATCGAAATCCACCCGCGGAAGCTTCCCGCCCACCATGTACCCCGTGGATACACTGCTGATCTTCGGCAGACGCTCCTTCACCTTCTCCTCATCGATCCCGATGAGCACTTCCAGGGCCCCCTTGGTCCCGTAGCGCTCCCGGAAAGAGGCAAAATCGAATAACGACGCCGGGACCTCCTGGCAGTCCCACTTCCGCAGCATCCCCTTCACGGAAGAAAGCGCAGCGCTCTTTTGCTCCTCCGGGCGGGGATAACGGGAACGGAAAATGTTCTTCTGGACAATCTGGGATACTACCTGGCTGTTCGGTTTTGAAAGGACGCCCCGCTCATAGGCCCAGAATAAGAAATCGGAAAGGATCTCATCACGCACGAAGCTCAAGTGCTCAAAATCTGATTTCACGAGTCCTTTGAACTCCAGGGCCGAGATGATCCTCTCTCCCCTTTCTGCATCGCCCCCCACCAACCCGACGGTGCCTTCATACGTGTTGATGGGAAAATCGTCTACAAGAATCCTTTTTAACAATCTAATTGCCTGGGCGAGCAGCTTCCTGTCGGGCATGCAGGATTCGAAAAATTCACGCCAGTACCGGTTCAGCTTCCCCTCTACCACGCTCATGGCATAAAGATTTTCTATATCCGCATCATCCTTGACCGTTTCCCCGCTGAAGGTAACCTCGTCCACAAAAAGCCTCTGATAAATCGGCACGCCGCCGAGACGGGCTGCTATCTTCTCGACAATCCCCTCATCGAGTTCTATTTTTCTCCGCTCGAGAAGGTATCGCAGGTGGTTCGCTGCGAAACTCTTTTTTAGCTTGCCTATTTCCATGAGGGTGAAGGAACCGAAGAGGCCTTCTTTTTTCAGGTTTGCCGTTACAATGCCAGGACTCGAGCCCGAAATGATGAAGGGGAAATTGCCGCTTTTGATATAGGGTCTTAAAACGGACAGAACGGCCCACTCTGGCATGTCGCCGATTTTCATCGAGTAATGAAAATCATCGAATATAAAGATGTCGATTATATCCCCCTTTCCGAGAACGAAGGGGAAGGTGAGTGCCGTGGCGACAGCAGAAACCGGATCTTTCGACTCAGAAAACTCATCAATCCCTTTTATGTGGTCAAAGGGAACCGTGATGCCGAGAGAGGAGAGACGCTCGCCCAGCTCCATTGCATCGAAACCACCCGTCACGGATTCTCCGAGAAAAGCGTTGAGCTGCCACATATATTCCAGTATGAAATAGTGTGCGAGCCGAAATGGGTTTGCGAGTGCCCTACTAAAAGAAAAGTAAAAAGGGAATAGCCTTCTCTCTGATTGGACCTCTTCCCTCTGCTCGATGAGTTGCTGCTTGAATTTCAAAAGAAGGCTCGACTTGCCGATGTTGGGGGGACCGTATACGAGAATGCAACCACCCTCACCCAATCTTCCCAATTCGGCGAGCCGATTTAAGGCGAGGATTTCCTGCTCTCTCCCGAAGAACCCTTCGGTTCTGAAGGATTGTTCTACCCCCCGATTCCAGACCAGCCTCATTCGGCATCACCGATTCAAATTTTATCTTTCGTTTTTACCATATACGACCATTTTTTTCAAAAAAACCTTTATGGCGAAAAAAGTTATGTTAATTTTAGAGTTAGAGGCCTCAGAATGAAACAGATAAGGAAATCCTCCAGGTACTATGGAGTCGAAATTACGCCTTACGGGAAAAAGCCGCAAAAACCCTCCCTGAAGATCGCGCTCACGTTTCCGGAACCTTACGAACTCGGCATGTCACACTACGGTTATCTCCTCCTCTACCACTATCTGAAGACCAAAGATGCATATCTCGTGGACAGGGTATTCGCCCCCTGGTGGGACATGGAGGAAAAACTCCGCGGGGAGAAAAATAATCTGAAAAGTCACGAATACGGTATGCGCCTTTCCCAGTTCGACGTTATCGGCTTCTCTCTCGCATATGAGCTATCACTGACGAATGTTCTCACCATTCTCGACCTCGGGGGCATTCCTGCAAGAAGCGTTGAGAGGAGGGGGGAAGACCCGCTCGTTATAGGTGGCGGGGCACTTGTTGCAAACCCGGAACCCTTCGCAGACTTCTTCGATGCAGTATTTATCGGGGAAGGCGAGGAAGGGCTCACGGAAATGCTCGAGGCATTCAGAAAGAGAAAGAAAAATGGATATCCAAGAAAAAGCCTCCTGCGGTCTCTCGCAGATATCCCGGGGGTGTACGTTCCCTCCCTTTACCGGCCCGTGTACGGTGATGACGGGACCCTGAAGGGATATGACAGGAAGGATGGAGCGCGGGATGTCATCCAGAGGCGGATCATCGACGATTTAGATAGGTTCGCACCGCCAAAAGCGCACATTTTCCCCTCGACGAAAATCGTGCATGACAGAATTGCGATTGAAATTGCCCGGGGGTGCACGAGGGGATGCAGGTTCTGCCAGGCGGGATACTATTACCGGCCCGTCAGGGAAAGAAAAGCCGATGCCATATTGGACTATATAAGAGAGGTAGTTCAAAAATCAGGATTTGACGAGGTTGGTTTTCTCTCCCTTTCCTCATCAGACTACTCGTGCGTGAACGAACTCATCAAACGGTCTTTGGACATATTGGAAAAAGAAAAGATATCCATTTCCCTCCCCTCACTCAGGGTTAACACGGTAAACGAAGAGCTGGTAAGGCAGCTGAAAAGAGTCAGGAAAGGAGGCTTCACCATCGCACCCGAGGCCGGAAGGGAGGAGCTTCGAAGGGTCATTAACAAGGATATTTCCGACGGGGAAATACTTGGCACGATCGATTGGATATTTCAAAACGGTTGGAACAGGGTGAAGATGTACTTCATGATCGGACTTCCCGGTGAGACAGATGAAGACATCCACGCTATCTGGGAGCTGGGAGAGAAAGCTGCGAAAATCGCAAAAAGACAGGGCGGGAGAAACAACGTCACCATCTCGATATCTACCTTCGTCCCGAAACCGCACACACCTTTTCAATGGGCGGCCCAGATACCCAGAAGTGAAATGGTGAGAAAGATCAACATACTGAAAGAGAAGTTCCGGGGGAACAAAAAAATAACGCTGAAATGGCACAGTCCCGAGATGTCCTGGCTCGAAGGGATCGTATCGAGAGGAGACAGAACCGTGGGGAGAATCATCGAAAAAGCCCACAATCTCGGTGCGAGACTCGATGCCTGGTCAGATCAGCTGCGGGTGCAATTATGGGAAAAAGCCATAACATCGCTGAACGTATACCCTGAAATCTACACCGGCGAAAGAGGTATGGATCAGTTCCTTCCCTGGGACCTCATCGATACGGGTGTCTCAAAAAAGTTTCTCCTGCGGGAATGGAGAAAATCTCTATCGGGAATCATGACAGCTGACTGCAGGAGGCAAGGATGCACGGGATGCGGTGTATGCGAGAACGTGAACGTTACAAACCGCTTCTCTTCTCCGATAACCTACCACGGAGTCGAGATAGAAGGGGCCCGGGTAGTTGACGACCTGCAGCCCAGGAAGTATATCGTCGTCCATAAGAAAGTCGGGAAGGCAGCACATCAGAGTGCCCTGGAAGTGCAATCAATCATATCCAGGACCCTTCGGGCGAGCGGTCTGCCCCTGAGATTTTCCGATGGGTTCAATCCCAAAATAAAAATCTCCTTCCCTGCTGCCCTGCCCGTGGGAGTGGAATCCACAACGGAGTTCTTCATAATGACTTTAAACAGGAAAACTTCTCCTGCTGAAATACTCTCGTCACTTAGGCGCCTTTTCCCAAAAGAGCTAAGGCCCCTCGCAGCAATCTCAGAAGATGCACGGCTGCCTTCCCTCTTTCGGGAAGAGCGGTTCAAAATCAGCCCCCTCAATGCTTCTGTGATGCAAACGCTGAAGCTGCAGGAAGCGCGGAACAATGTCCCGGAGATAACGAGAGTGGATAAAAGAGGCCGCAATCTATTCGTTACTGCCATTACCGCTTCGGACGAGTCTGCAGTGAAAAAAATAATCGATGGAATTTTTGGTTGCACTCTTTCTGACCTGGAGATAACAATATCAAAAACATCATCGAAGATATTTTTCGGACGGGATGATGCGAAGAGACAAATATATCCTCATAAACAGCAGGGACTACGAAACACGCGTGGCAGTAATAGAAAGTGACACCCTCACGGAATACTTCGTCGAGAGAGCCGAAGAGCGCAATATTGCAGGAAACATATTCAAGGGAAGGGTTCTCCGGGTTCTTCCCGGCATGCAGGCTGCTTTTGTTGACGTGGGCCTTGAAAAAGCCGCATTCCTCTACTCCGGAGATTTCCAGGTAAATTTGGCTGAGAAAAACCTGTTTTCTGAGATGCTTTCATTCGATCACCTCGAAGAGGAGTTCGATGAAGACAGGGAGAGCTCACTTCCCGAAATTATTCCCGCCCCACCGATAGAGGGGCTCGTGAGAGAGAACCAGCAGATAATGGTTCAGGTTGCCAAAGAGCCCCTCGGAACCAAGGGGGCCCGAATAACGGGGAATATTTCTCTCCCGGGAAGATACCTGGTCCTTCTTACCTTCACAGACCATATAGGAGTTTCCAGGAAAATAGAAAACCCCGACGAAAGGGAACGGCTCATAAAGATAGTGCAAAAAATCAAACCCGACGGGCTCGGCGTGATCTTGCGGACCGCTTCGGAAAGCAAGACGGAGAAAGACCTCATGTACGACGCGGAATACCTGCTCAAGCTGTGGGAGGATATACGGCGGAAGAGTGAGCGTTTCAAGGCACCTACGCTGATCCACCAGGAACTCTCCCTCGAATTCAGGGTCCTGAGAGATCTGGCCGCGCCCGACACCGACAGAATATTCATAGATTCGGAAGAAGAGTATGAAAAACTGGAGGCGTTCTCCAAAAAATATTTCCCGGCCATTTCTGACCGCCTCGAGCTGTACCAGAACCCGCAGCCCATATTTGAATTCTTTGGCGTGGAACTGGAAATTTCACGGGCCCTTGAAAAGAAGATATGGCTGAAATCGGGAGGATACATCGTGATAGAGCAGACCGAGGCCTTAACGACGATCGATGTTAATACGGGAAAGTACGTGGGAAGGGATAACCTGGAAGATACAAGTATGAAAATCAACATGGAAGCGGTGCGGGAGATCGTCTACCAGCTCAAGCTGCGAAACATCGGGGGAATCATCATCGTAGACTTCATCGATATGAACGACATGGAAAACAGGGAAAAAGTCTATGAAGCATTTCTCGAGGCGCTGAAAATCGACAAGGCGAAAACGATGATCTGTAAAATCTCCGAACTCGGGCTCATAGAGATGACGAGAAAACGGGTGAGGGAAAGTCTTCAGAGGACCCTATCGGACCTCTGTCCGTACTGCACCGGAGAAGGCATCGTGAAATCTCGCAGATCCGTGACCTATGAGATATTCAGGAAGATAGAAAAAGAGGCACGCCTCCGGCGCCTCAAGGAGATTCATCTCCTCGTGCATCCCGACATCGCGGAAGAACTGATGGGAGAAGAGAGAAAGTACCTGGAAATGATCGAACAGAATTTCGATATCTCCGTGAAGATAAATCCTACGAAAAACTTTCACTTAGAACAATACCTGCTGGAGCCTTTCTGAATATAAACCAGTCGGATCTCCCCCGTCACGGCAGGACATATAAAGCTAACTAAAACTTACACATCGAAAAAGACGGTTAACGAGCACGCACCCACTATCGAATAAAAGACAAATTTCAAAAGCCCAAACGCAAATGATCTAAACAGCGTATCGTCTTTACCGATTCTGCGCCGCACACTCCTGTTCCGGTCATTGATGCCAGGTAATCTGTGCTTGTTTATTAATTGGCGCTTGTTCTTTGCGATTTGCAAACAGCGTATCTCGGCACAGACAGAGAAGGAAAAGACTTGAAGGGAAAAAGGATTCTATATTACCATAGATTGCGATTCCTTCATGGTGCCGGCGTAGCTCAGCGGTAGAGCAGCTGATTCGTAATCAGCAGGTCAACGGTTCAAATCCGTTCGCCGGCTCCATTCCGAAATATTCCGGTTACACTCATCACAATTATTCGCCGCAATTCTCTTTGGCCCCGGGATGAAATTTGATTATTATCATGATCCTATTACATTACCTGGACCATTCTTTGGTGGGCAGGTCGTGGGCTAATTTCTGCTGGATATTCTCTATTTCCACGTTAATATTTTTTCTCTCTTCTTTCGGTGAGGAGGCGTTTCCAGGCCGGTGTACGTGTTGACCAATAGGCGAATGAACGCTGAAAGGCTGAGACCGAGGCCTTCTGCATGATACATGGCCTTCTCCTTCTCCTCAGTTGAAAGTCTGATCAGAATTTGCTGATTTTTCATCCTAATCTCCGGCATTTTACCCTGATTATATATCAATTTGATATACATCTCAAGGAAAGTCTCAGATTTTAGCAACATATATCAATACGATATACAAATTAAAGAGTGGCTCGGGTCCCCGAACTATATATCATTATGATATATATTTATAGCAGTGCCTCGGTCCCTCACATGGACGCTCCAAGAAGCTTCGGGGGGGTGTTGAATGCTTTGCCACTTCTCTGACACGTGGAACTCTCGCCGCATAGATCTGGCGGGATAATGACGGTGGCAAGGGATAGATCTCCCCGGAATCAAAGGGAGAACACCACTATCCGAAAAATTCCTCGGCAATCCTAAAAATTTCCATATTCACCGTCTTGGTCCTGTTCACAGCCTCTTCGAGAGCAACGGCGATTATCCTGTCTCCCGACAGGGCCGCCATCTTTCCGAACTCGCCCTTTTTCACCATCTCCGTGGCAAAAATACCGAATCTCGTGGCGAGAACCCTGTCGTGGGGAGTAGGAGAACCGCCCCGCTGAATATGGCCGAGAACGACGAACCTGGTTTCAAAACCGGTTTTTTTCTCGATTTCTGTGGCAATTACCTGGGCAATTCCGCCGAGCCTCACATGGCCGAACTCGTCGACCCTCGTCTCCTGTGTCACCAGGCTTGCCTCGTCTCCCGCCTTTGCTGCTATCTTCGCTCCCTCGGCCACGACGATTATCGAAAACTTTTTGCCTCTCATGTGCCTTTTCATGAGGAGCTCACACACCTCATCGAGGTCAAAGGGCTTTTCCGGTATCAGGATGGCATCGGCGCCTCCGGCGAGGCCTGCATAGGTGGCTATCCAGCCGGTATTCCTTCCCATGACCTCCACCACCATTATCCGGTTATGGGATTCGGCCGTCGAATGGAGGCGGTCGATCGCTTCCGTAGCAATGGTCACCGCGGTATCGAAACCGAATGTGTAATCGGTACCCGAGAGATCGTTATCGATCGTCTTAGGGACACCGACGATGTTCAACCCCTCGTCGCAGAGTTTTTTAGCGACTCCCAGTGTATCTTCGCCACCGATAGCGACAATAGCCCCGAGCTCGAGCCGGGAAGCGTTTTTCATAACGGCTTCAACCCCGCCCTCTCTCTTGTAGGGATTCGTTCTTGATGTTCCAAGGATCGTACCTCCCACGTGAAGTATACCCGAGGCCATCGCGGGATGCAGGTCCTCATAGGACAGGTCGAGAAGCCCCTTCCAGCCGTTATTTAACCCAATGACGCGATACCCGAATTTATCTGCTTTCCTGATCACCGCCCTGATTACAGCGTTGAGACCAGGACAATCGCCACCGCCCGTTAAAACACCAATCTTCATGGTAACCCCCTGGTGTAGTTACACCACTTACCCCGCAGATAGTTCAAATCTCAGATATGGTTTAAATTCCCATACTTTTAAGGATACGCCAACTGCTGTTCAATGAAAACCCTTTTGAGCGTTCGGTGACTGGACCGAGGAAAAACGTTTCCCCCGGGGAGTCCATATTTCGGCTAACCTGCTTGCATTTCAAGGTGGCCGTATGTCTCCTCTACAATATTGTTAGGGTGATAGAAAGACTCAGGGAAAATGCGATTCATAAACGGGGAAAACCCTCAGTAACCGATGGTTTTCCCCTCAGGGAGTAAATGAAGAGATAATCGAGAGTTCCTCTTTTGCAGAACGAACCCATCAAACCGGAACAGGATAAAAGTAGATATATTTTGTTCAGTCTTCGTCTATCCTTACGACTTTTATCGCCTGAGGTCCTTTCGGCCCCTCCGATATTTCAAAAGCTACCTGATCCCCCTCTTTCAGGCTTTTAAACCCGTCCATCTGAATCTCCGAGAAGTGAACAAAAACATCCGGCCCATCTTCCTGTTCAATGAAACCGTACCCCTTGGAATCATTGAACCACTTAATACGCCCTTCAGCCATCTTGAACGACCTCCTTGATAAAAAGCTTTTCTTCATTCGCATTTTCTGCGAGCAGTTTAATGGAAAATATCAATAACAAAAATGAATGTCAAGAGAAAAGGGGGGAATCTTCGCGGCGGGTCCGGGGGCGGTTGCTCCGCGCCCGTGGGGCAAATTGTGACATCTTAACACAGGGAGAACATTCTCCATGGAAGGAAATCCCTCCTTCAGCCCGGAATCGTCTTACCGAGGTTCACAGATTATTTTCTCCCATCGATCGCATCCAGCATTGAAAACAAATATCGCTGAACCGGAGAGATTATTCCATTACAATATTGCAAAAAGGGTTTTTTTCAAGAAACAAAAGGGGGTATCCCGATGATCTACTCTGACACGATATCATTCAGTACGAAGGGATTCAGTGACATTATCGATATAACGGAACGCATTGATGAAATTTCGAAGAAGTCGAACATGAGTGATGGAATCATCTCGGTATTTTGCCCCGGCTCCACCGGTTCCATAACAACGATCGAGTATGAATCGGGAGTGCTTTCCGACCTGAGACGGGCCATAGAGATGCTCGTGCCGTCCGACATCCCCTACGACCACGACAGGCGATGGGGAGATGGCAACGGCTTTTCCCACGTTCGCGCTGCACTTTTAAAGCCGTCTCTCACCATTCCCCTCGTAACAGGCAAGCTTGCCCTGGGAACATGGCAGCAGGTAGTTTTCATCGATTTTGACAACAGACCGAGAAAACGAAAGATCGTCGTGACAGTTATTGGTGAATAGACTGCTATCACACATACCATGAGATATTCGGCCCCCCCTATAATATGTTGTCAGTCAGCATATGTGGCGTTGAAACTTCTTTCCCCTCACCTATCAACGGGATCACATAATAACCCGCCGGGAACGGGGAACAATATCTGCCGGCAACCCCCTTATTGAACCCGCCATAGGGGTTATACAATGACACACCATCGTCCAAATACAGATTTTAAATAACTGCTGCGTCATTAAAACTTTAATAAACAGCTATTTATATTTTATATTGTAGATAATATTGACAATATAGTTACACTTATATAAAATGGGGAAAAATGGGACATTGAGTAAACATGCAGAAAAGAGAACACCTCAAAAAGCTAAAAAGAGAGAAGCTGGAAGCCCACAGGTGGCTTCCCTCCCTCCTGAACATGAACAAAGAAAAGATCGAGAAGGAACACCTGATCGAATCCCGTCTCATGAAACTCAAGGAAGAGGGGTTTTATCCCTTCGACATCGAGGACCCTACGGTCCTGGAGCACTTGAAAAAACATCCTGTTTTTGGCGCGAAACACATTCTGGACCTCTTCGAGTTCAGGGACATCTTGCTGGCCATCGTAACTTGGAAGACCGGAAGCATCAGGATATTCACGAGAATTTTCAATATCAAAGAATACATGTCGAGAGGCCGGCGGTGGCGAACACAACTTGCGGGAGATGTGATGGACGCATGGTTCAAGAATCATAAATTCAGATACCTTAAAAATAGCTTCAAACCGGAAGTCGAATCGTACACGGACGAACTGAAAATGAGGCTCGCCCAATTCCTGGCTGACTTTACGGTGGAACAAAACATTTCTCGCTGCGAGATGTGCGAGGCCTTCTTTGTTCGTTTCGACTCCCGGCATAAGACCTGTGAACATAAAGATTGCACTGTCAAAACCCTTTCGGAAAGGAGAATGAAGCTCAGGCGAATTCGGGAGAAAAGGATGCGAGAATACTGGGAGTTGACGGCAAAAAAGAAAAAGAGCTGGATGAAATGGCGCAACGATTACCGCTCAAACATTGAAGGAGAAAAATCTACCTTTTTCGGGTGGTATGAAAATACACACCCGGGAGAGTTTGGAAAAATGAGATCCTACGGCCTTCTTCGGATAAGTAAGAAGACCTACCCTATCCCTTAGAAAATGCTCACCATCCGCGATGTGAAATCATCCCTATCAGAAACTTTATAGAAACCCGTTGATGTAGGCATCAACATTGTCTTCCGACAGGCACTTGATGCAGTATTCAAGGGGCTCGCCGCATACCCTGCAGTATCGAATCGTCACTTCCTGATGTCCTTCGCAGCCCTTTTCAAAGCTCTGGTCATTGACTCCGAAACAGATGGGACAGATCATAATAATTTCACCCCCTTCATCCGGAAACTGCCAAAAGGCTCTATCACTCTTCTCCGTATTACTTTCAAATACCCTGCCAATTAGGAAGAAATCTAAAAACCCCTAAACACCTGATTATAAAAACATAAATTCTTTCCTCCCATGCCAGAAAATCGAAAGGTCAAAGTATTTGTGTAAATGTTTACCCAATAAAGGCAATTATTTTTATCTGTGTATCTATTTTCTCTTTCTTGGAGAGGGGGAAAATATTTACAAACTCGTTAATTTCCGAATTCAAACGTAAGTGACCGGAATAAATAATAAAACGACATTTTTATTTAAAATAAAATACAATTTTGTGATGAAAAAAACTGGAGATCTTCTAAAAAACTATTTAAAAACAAATAGTTATAAATTTGTCGGGGCTGGCATCCTCTTTGCGAATCGAACCCGCTGGAATCGAGAATATGGAAACAAAAAATCGCATCAAAATCAAACGGAACACTCTTTTCCCCCTTTTAATCCTCTCCTTCATTGCCGCCCTTGCGCTCTATCGATGTGGTGGCGAGTGGCGAGGGTTGGAAAATTTCACTTATTCGGTTTTTTCGCCCCTCGAGGTGAACCTTACATGGGAGGCGCCCGCAACGAATGTGGACGGAACTCCCGTAACCGACCTTGCCGGATTCAAAATATATATCGGGCCCTCATCGGGTTCCTACACCGATTCGATAGATGTTGGAAACGTGTATACCTATACCCTCGAAGACCTGCCTTCGGGTACCCTTTACTTCTGCGTAACCGCCTACGACACGATGGGAAACGAAAGCGATTTCTCAAATGAAGGGAGTAAAACCCTCAACTGAACCGAGAAACAATAACAACGTCCGCCCGTATATATTTTTTCAACCACCCCGATACTAATCTCCGAAATAAAAGGCTTTCAACTCGGCAATTATCTCATCCCTCCGCTAAATCTCTTGATCACTGGCCATATTATAGGTAACGTACAGATTGAATTTCACCGTCATCGACGGCGATTCGCTGCCCGAACGAATATTCAAAAGATCTTCCACAAATCCTCCTGCCGGTGCTGTCGCATATTGATACAACATATAGAGCGACCGAACATCGTCGGGTGGAAACCTGATACAATCTAACAAACGGTATTCCCCCAACACGAGAGGCTCTGGCTTGGTTGAACGGCAGGGAAAAATATCAGAAACTGCGCTCGCCCTGAAAAATCTGACAAATGACACCTTCGCCTATCTTTACCGGTGCTTTCCCGTGTGCTGCGAAAGCGACGAGTTCTACTATTTTCCCCAGATAGCGCCTGATAACACCGACTGGTCGTTGTGGGACGATTTTTCCCCCGACAGGGTGCAGGATGCGGAGAAAAGGCTCTCCCGCTTCGAAGCTGACCTGTCTGCCCTGGCTGGGAGCGCAGAAGATCCTGATGAGGAAATCGATCTCGAGATTCTGAGGCGCACCTCCAAAACACTCAGGGAACAGCTCACCGAGATCCGTTTTCAAAAGGACCAGCCCACTTTTTACCTCACCGTGGCCTGTGTGGGTTTAGCCGCAGCACTCGAAGTTCCAGATCCGGTGGCCTGGGAGAAAAGGGTCGCGGGAATTCCCCTGTTTTTGTCAAAGGCCAAAGGGTCACTTGAAAAATGTCCCATCCTCTTCCGGGATTTGGGGATCGAGATGGCACGGGACACGTATGCCTGGCTGGAATCTCTCACCAAAGTAAAATCAGGAATCAGGGAGGCACTTTCCGCCCTCGAAGATTTCGAGGATTTTTTGAAAAATATGCCCACACGGAGCAGCTTCCTGTTCCCCGGGGAGCTCACCGAACTCATCGTAAAGGACCATATAGGATGCGGAACAGGCATCTTAGAAGTGCGCCTCGCTATCGAAGAAGAGATCGCGGAGACCACCGGAATAATGGTTGAGCAGGCGAAAAAAATATCTCCCGGGGGTTCCTGGGCAAACGCGATACAGAATATCACTCCTCCGGCCATACCCGCTGGTGGTCCCACCGCGCTTTACCAAAGAGAGATCGAACAACTTCTCGGGCACTGCCTGCAGCTTGGAATCGTCTCACCCGCCTTTGCCCGTAAATATCCCGTGGGCGTTGCCGTCGTACCTCACTACTTAACCTCCGTGCGGGCCGCATCATCGTACAGTTTTACTCCTTCCGGCCCTTCCCCCGGGGGCACCTTCTTCATCGTTCCCCGAAGAGACAGCTGGGACAATGACCGTGAAGATCTTGTCGATTACCGGATGCTCACGGCGCACGAAACTTACCCGGGTCATCACCTGCTCGATGCCACCAGGTGGCACAACGACCGTCCCTTGCGGCGGCCTATCGAGATGCCGCTCTTTTATGAGGGATGGGCCTGCTTTGCCGAAGAGCTCATGAAGCAGACGGGTTACTTTTCCAAACCCGAAGATCTCCTGCTCCTTGCGAAGAGACGCTACCGGCGGGCCCTCCGGGGGCTGGTGGACCTCGACCTGCAGACGGGAAAGATGGATATCGAAACGGCAGCCTCTTTTCTCGTGGGGAAAGGTTTCAACAAAAGCTCAGCCTTCGCAGTTGTCCCCAAATACGCGTTGAGGCCCGGATACCAGGTGTGCTACACTTTTGGGCTCAGACGATTTATCGAGCTCTGGGATCGGTACGGAGCGAACAGCCCTCGCGAATTTTCCCAGAAGGTTCTCGCACAGGGAGAGGTATCTTTCGATCATCTGGAAAAAGTTCTGAAGAAAAGCATGCCGCTTGAGGAGAAAAGAGACGGTTCCACGTGAGGCTGCCAACATGGACGAATTTATCGGTTATCATTCAGAATGGAATCTTGGAAGCCCGGGAGGATGGGATTATCAACGCACAACCCAGGAAATCGGCAAGGAAGTTTGGAGGGTAATGAATGAGATCAGGCCGATCGACGTCGATCTCGATTTCGATCATCCCCTCCTCTATCCGATCGGCGGTTTCACGGAAATGCTCCTCGAAGCCCATCGAAAACGGGTTGGCTCGAAGGCCGGCATCATCGCCGTTGTTGCCGAAGAGGAGACACTCGAGGACGTGTCGGAAAATATCAACCTCGCAGAGAGACTCAACAAGATTCCCGGCATCGGGAGTGCCCTCATCGCTCCAAACGAGCTCGAGCTGAAGAACGGCCGTGTCTGCTTGAAGGGGAAACCCGTCTCCATCATATTTATGGACTTCAACACCGATGTGCTGCTGTCCCTTCACCGGAAACATGACCTGACCCCTCTCATCACCGCAGTCAGGGAAGGAAGGGTCATAAATCCCCGAGGGACAGAGCCGATTAACGTCAAGAGCATTTTCGAGCTAATTACGGGGCCGTTCAGGGAGCGTTTTCACCCAGAAACCGTAAGGCGCACACCCTGGACCCGCCGTTTTTACCCACGAAGAACAGACGGGCCCGATGGTTCAGCTATCAGCGACCTCATCGAGTGGACGCGGAAAAACTGGGGCAACCTGGTCCTCAAGCCCGAGCGGGGATACTCGGGAATAGGAGTGAGAGTGGGGGGTGTCAACAAAGATGCCGGCGAGGCGATCGAGCTGGCACTTCGGGAAGCAAACTATATCGTTCAGGAAAAAATACCTCTCCATATCTGGGGAGAGGACAACCCACACCTGGACCGGGATGGTGAGAGGATCATAATTGAGCGCTACCAGACGGACTTTCGCTGTCTCTTCGGTCCGGACAGGCTGTACGGGTTTCTCGTACGGTTCGGCGGAGTTCCCACGAATGTTGGCAGCGGGGGCGGAGTCCAGCCCCTGGCATTGCTCCGATCAAACATGGAAGTGAAGGATGCAGTAAGGCATATAAACGAATCGATCCTCGATATCGGATATAGAGATCTTCTCGAAATTGCAGATATGCAGAAAAACATGGCACTTATCGATAAGTTTACCTACCTTCTGGGCCCGATAAAGATAGCCCTCCGTCCGCGGGTAATGAAACCGGGTCACACCGAAACCCTGCGATCCTACTGTGCTGCCGTCTGGTCTGACTGCCTCACCCTCGAGAAGATGTGGCTCGCAGGAGAGATAGACGATTTCATCACCATCGAGGATGAGGAGCTCGAAATAGCCAGATCCCAGCCCTGGAAGGGGTCGCTGGCCGTTTTCGCGTCGGACGGGCTCTTCAGTTTCGGCGCCCACCCGGAGGATTCATGACTATCGATGTTGATCCCGACTGGTGGAAGGAGATCTTCGATGAGCTCTACCTGGTTACCGACGCCCGGTCGGTTAACGACAGCGATGTCACCCGGCGGGAGATCGACCTGATTCTCGAAATGATACCTCTCTCCCCGAAAGACGAGATCCTCGACCTGTGCGGGGGCCACGGCAGACACAGCATGGAACTCTATTCCCGGGGTTTTAAAAACCTGACCGTTCTCGATTTTTCCCAATACCTGATAGAGCGGGGGAGAATCGATGCAAAAAAACGGGGCATGCCTATAACCTTCGTTCAAGAAGATGCGCGGCAAACAGGTCTTGCGCCCGACAGGTTCAATCACATCCTTCTCCTGGGAAACTCATTGGGATACCTCCCATCCCCTGACGGAGACGGCGACATACTTGCAGAGGCCATGCGGCTATTGAAAAAAGGGGGGTATCTCCTCGTCGATATTGCAAACGGCGAAGTGATACGAAACAGGTTCAACCCCTTTGCCTGGCACGAGATCGGGGAGGACATCGTCGTCTGCCGCCAGAGGGAACTCGACGGCAGTTCTATTCACACGCGCGAAATGGTTCTCAGCAAGAAAGATGGGCTTATAAAGGACAGTTGCTATTCTCTATGGATTTACGGGCCCGACTCCTTCAGTTCGCTCCTGTCAAGCCTCGGTTTTACCGATATACGGGCGATCAGCGACTTCTCACCCCTCATGAGAAAGGGGGATTTCGGATTCATGAACGCCAGGATGGTAATCATCGGCCGCAAACCTTAAATTCAGTTCATAGTTCATAGTCCACAGTCCAGAGTAGCCAACACATAAAGATCAGCGAGCAGCGCGTTCAACACGAATGTGCTGCGTTAAAGATGATGTGAAATATCTCGAATATCAGTGAATTTAGCAACCATCAAATTGTAAATTACAAACAAATTCCAATGATTAAAATCTCATAGCTCAAAACAATCAAACGACGAGGCGATTGTCTCCATGAAGGTTTTTCCGGTCATTGATATTTGGTCTATGACGCCCGTTTGAGCATTGTTGTTTGGGATTGGTTATTTGCAAAAAACTCGTAAGCTCAATATAGGCCCTCTTAGGCTCTGCTGTCATCATGATCTCATGTTCTGTTTTTCTATGGACTATGAACTTTGGACTCTGGACTGGGTTTATCCTTTGACGGCTCCCACGGTAAAGCCGGCGATGAACCTGTCAACGAAGAAGTTGTAAAGGATGGCTATGGGGACGCTGGCGATGAAGCAGGCGGCCATCATGGAGCCCCAGAAGTAGACATCGCCGCGTACGAGAAAGGTGGGAACGCCC
>CAYFXN010000022.1:0-7347 GCA_964347065.1 uncultured bacterium
TTTCCCTTCCGATTCCCAGCTACAGCCTGAAGGTTGTGGAGAAGTACATCGGATTTAACCGGACGATGGGCGAGTTCGGGGGAGAGTGGGCTATAGCGAAATATATCGAGGCCGTCGAGACGGAGGACGAGGTGGCAAGAATGAATATCATGGGAAAAATCGTGGAATACAACGAAGAGGACCTCGATGCCACCTGGGCGGTCATGAACTGGTTTCGAGCCAGGCTGGATGAAGATGGGGGATAATGTTCACCGACGGTTCATTTTTTCCCCCGGGTGCCAAACAGGGAGAAACCATCCACCCGGGACAGCATTGCTTTCTCGTGGTAACTGCAGGCACTCACCCGGCAAAAATCGTTTTTCCCGCTGATCGCAGGTCCTCCGCTCCCTGTTTCACCCGCTCGGCCATCGAGGCTTCGGCAAGCTTCAAATAGGTCCGGGGATCGTAGTGCTTTTTGTTTCCTACTTCACCGTCAACCTTGAGAACGCCGTCGTAATGCTTCAGCATGTGGTCTGCGATCGGGCGGGTGAACGCATATTGCGTGTCGGTGTCGATGTTCATCTTCACCACGCCGTACTCGAGCGTTTCCCGTATCTCTTCGAGGCTCGAGCCCGATCCGCCGTGGAACACGAGATCGAAGAGGGCACCCTCTCCATAGGCCTTCAAGACTGCCTCCTGACCTTCCTTGAGAATCGCCGGTTTCAGCTTCACCTTCCCGGGTTTGTAAACGCCGTGAACGTTTCCGAAGGTGGCGGCCAGCAGGTAGCGGGCTCCTTTCACTTCGTTCAGCCGACGGGCGACTTCGAGCATGTCCTCTGGGGTCGTGTAGAGCTTTTCCGGCGGGACTCCCTCGCCGCTGATTCCGTCTTCCTCACCCCCCACGACACCGGTCTCGACCTCGAGAACTATCTCGTTTTTGTGGCAGCGCCGGAGCAGGGGAACGGCAATCTCCAGATTTTCGCTCAACGGAAGGGCGCTCCCGTCGAACATGTGGCTGTTGAACAGATTGGGTTTTCCGGCGGCCCGGCGGCGCTCCGTCTCCCCGATGAGGGGAATGACGAACGATTCGAGCTTGTCGGCGGGACAGTGGTCCGTGTGGAGCGCCACGTAGATGTTGTAGTGCCCGGCGACGCGGTGGACGTGCTCGGCTATGGAGATGGCCCCCAGAACCATGTCGTTGACCGACAGGCCCGATGCGAAGGATCCGGCTCCGGTGGACACCTGTATGATTCCGTCGCTCCCGCACTCTGCAAGACCTTTGAGCACCGCGTTTGCCGTGATGAGCGAGGAGACGTTTATGGCCGGAAAGGCGAAATTGTTTTCCTGGGCTCGGTCAATCATGCTGCAATAAACGGTATAATCTGCAACTGGCATCGTGCTCACCTCCTTGCGAACCGTTACGTATATGAATTTATTCCTGTTTTGTTTTTCAAAAGCTTCCCTCCAGCAAAGACCTTCGATGTCACCCGGATACATACCCCTCGACCATACCATTGTAGTTGAAGTGCAGGGATATCTCCATCTCTACTGAATCCATTTTCCTGCCCCGGTCTCCGGGCCCCTCCCGCCGAGTACGCCCCCCCGATGCCGGGTCTTGCGCGCCTGTTTCCTCGAAGCGGGAAAAGTTTTCCTGGTGGTCACAATATGATAATGGCAGTGAAGACAGGCCGCTTCAGGATAACTTTCGGTCGAGCAGGGTACGGGGATGCCCGGGAGGAGGTGCCGGGGATCCGTATGTCCTGGTAAAAGGCATTGTCAGAAGATGGCCGCAAGCCGATCGTAGGATTTTCTCAGGCGTATCGATACGGCCAGAAGCATCCCTTTCAGGAACTTCACTCCTGACTCAGGGAAGGCCTCGAGCATCAGATTAAAATTTTCCCGCGAGAGGGTAACCAGCGTCGTATCCTCGAGGGCCACGGCTGTGACGGCCCTTGGGTGATTGTCGAGAAGGCAGAGTTCACCCATAACCGATCCACTGCTGTATACTCCTATCACGACGTGCTTTCCCGGAAACTCGGTCTCTTTGGTGATTTCCAGCCGCCCCGATATGATAAAAGCGACGAAATCGCAGAGATCACCTTCTTTGCAGACCGTCTCTCCCGCTGAGACCTTTACGAGGTCGAAGAAGCAGGGCAGGTCAGCCAGGTCTTCCTCCTTGAAATAGGGAAAGAGGCTGAGCTCCTTTTTCATCCAGAGGCAGAGATCGGCGGAAACCTCATTTACCCGTTCCATCGTTTTTCGCCTCCCGGTCTGATTCTTTCAACTCTTTGACCTTTTCCTCCATTCTTTTCAAGAGCCCTCCTATCCCGTCTCTCATGACGATTTCCCGGTAGCTGCTCCGGTAGTTCCTGATGAGGCTCACTTCTTCGATCACCACGTCGTAGACGAACCAATCATCCTGCTTGAGAACCATCTTGTAGCTTATGGGGACATCCACGCTCTTGGTTACGATGATGGTGTCAACGATGGAACGATTCTCTTTCACCTTCTCGTTCACGTACTCCACTTTTTCATCTGTGTAGGCCTCGATCCGTTCCATGTAGGTGCTCTCAAGAAGATCGGAAAAAAGCCTTACGAAACTTTCTTTCTCATCGGGTGACGCTTTGTTCCAGTTCGTTGCAAGGACCTGCTGCGACATGAGCGTGAAATCGAATCTCTTTCTGATCAATGAGCTGAGCATCTGGCGCCTTTTTGCAGGATCTAACTCCTTGTTTTTCAACAACTCTATGACTCTATCAACGGTCCCACGCACCTGATCCGTCGCGCTTGGCGCAGCTGCAGCTGTCGATGCGGCGAAAAATAGAAGCAGAATGGGCGTAATGAAAAAACGGACTTTTCGTGCCATGATCACCTCTCAAATCGGGGATTTAACCAATCGTTACCTGTGCTGTCACCTATCTTACTCTATTAGACTAAGCACCGACGCAATTTGTCTCAAAATATCTGAGGGGAATCCGCACAAAGTCAGGAGTTATTCCCTCACCATACCTTCCCGCCTCTGGGTCTGGGCGTTCTTGATAAAGGCGTAGGGGTCGAGGGCCTGCCGTTTTATGCTCTCGTATGTGTCCTTGTCCAGCGAGATTTCGTTTACCGTTTCAAAGGCGGTCAGGCCGATGATTTCCAGATCTTTTGCTTCGATGGCATACTGCCAGGGGTCGATGAAATAGTCGGCAACGCGTCCCAGGCAATCCCGGGAGTTTGTAGGGCCAAGCAAGGGGAGCACGACGAAGATCCCCGGCTTCATCCCGTACCTTCCCAGCGTCTGGCCGAAATCCTCCTCTTTTTTCTTGACTCGGGCCCACCTCTTTGCAGGTTCGAAGAGTCCGCCGATTCCCACCGTCGTGTTTATCACGAACCGGGCGAGTTCGTTTCCCGCATCCCGGATTTTTAGCTGAAGGAGGGCGTTTGCGAAGCGTACCGGGGTTGCAAGGTTGCTGAAAAAGTTGGAGAACGAAATGCGGGCAGGTTCCGGTACGATTCGGAGACCCCTTGCCACCGGTTTCAAGAGATAAAAGTAGAGTTTGTCGTTGAACCAGAATATCCCCCTGTTCACCGGCTCGAGCGGGTCGGAGATGATGGGGGCGTCCGTATCGGCCTTATCAAAGTCGTCGACGAAGTCGTCATCAAATGCTCCCTCGATCGCAGCGGTGCCATTTTTCTCCCCGTTTATCCGGGATGCCTCCTCTTTTGCCGGAACCGGCCCCTCCTGCCCCGGCGCTGAGGCAGAAAAGATGAGCAGAAAGCATAAAAAAGGGAAAAGAAAGACTCTTTTTCTCATGGTCCTGGTCCGTAAAGTAGTCCAGTCAATGCTTCATTTTCCCTTGCCCAGTTACGAAACAACGTTGTTTTTCAACGCCAGCTTCGTAACCGGGAAGGATGTAAGAGCTATGGCTGAAGCTGCTATTTTTCCACCAGTCCTTTGCGCCGCTGGGTGAAAGCGTTTCTGATAAAGATATACGGATCGAGAGACTGTTTTTTTATGCTCTCGTACGTGTCGCGGTCGAGAGAGGTGGCGTTTACCCCGGCAAGCGATTTCAAGGAGAGGTAGAGGTAGATATCATCGATGTACGCGGTGGGATCTAAGAAGTAATCGACGATGTCCCCGATTCCATCCCTGGTGTTGGTGGGGCCGAAAAAGGGCAACACCATGTACGTGCCCGTCCCTATCCCGTACCTTCCCATCGTCTGCCCGAAGTCCTCATCTTTCATCCGTATATCGGCCCACTTTCTCGCCGGGTCGAAGAGCCCGCCGATTCCCACCGTCGTGTTTATGACAAACCGTGCAAGTTCGTTCCCGGCGTCTTTGAGCTTCAACTGGAGGAGAGAGTTCACAAAGCGTATCGGTGCGGTGAGGTTCGTGAAGAAATTGGCCACCGATATCCTCGCCGGCTCCGGAACGACCCGGTATACCCTCGCTGCCGGTTTCAGCAGCAGGAAGTAGAACTTGTCGTTGAACCAGAACGCAGCTCTGTTTAAGGGCTCGAAGGGATCAAGGATCTGAACGAATTCTTCCTCTCCATCGAAATTCTCTGCATATTCCTCATCGCTCCATGCTGCGGTCTCCCCCTGAGATGTTACTGCATCCTCCATTGCCCGGTCCTGACCCGTCGCCACGTTTGCCTGCGAGGATGACAGCACCTCTGCGGATACATCTTTTGGTAAGGCAGAGAAGATGAGAATTGCAGTGAGATATACGATAACGGTTCTGATTGAGGCGCCCCTCCGGTATTTACTGCTTTCAGCTACGACTCGATCAGCATAATTGTAATGGACTCTATCCTCCTTCCGCCTTCGATCTTGTCTCCCGTCCCGGTAAAGCCGCTGAATTCTTTCGGTCCCGGTCATTTTTTACTTTCGAAAATGTACTTGCTGACCAGCTCTTCGAGGTTGATGGCCGATTCCGTCTCGATGATCTCGCCCCCCGATTTGATGAATACGTCCGATCCGCCGGGAGAAATCTTGATGTACCGGTCGCCGATTATGCCTGAAGTTCGAATGGATGCGATGCTGTCTTCCTGGATGTTCACGCCCTTTTCGATTGACAGCTGGACCACCGCGGCGTAATCGTCCTGATCAAGTTTTATTTCAGACACTTTCCCCACGGTGACCCCGGCGATTTCAACGACGGCTCCTTTCTTGAGGCCTGATATCGAGGCGAACCGTGCATCGATTTTGTAGGTGTTCTCCCCGAAGAGGCTCACATCCCCCAGCTTGATGGAAAGGTAGGCGAAGCAGAGAAACGCAATGATCAGAAATATTCCCACGGCTATTTCGACGTTAAATTTTTTCGTCAAGGCCCGGTTCCTCCTTTTCACTTGAATATATGGGTCCCATCGTGGTCTCGGCGAAGGACTGCACGATGGGGTTCGTGGAAAGCTGAAACTCATCAGGCGTCATGGGACCCTGAATGTGCCCGTCTTGAAGGAGGGCAACGTAGTCCGATAGCTTGAATATTTTCGGCACATCGTGGCTGACGATCACGGCGGTGTATTGCAGCCTGGCCTGCGTCTTGAAGAAGAGACGATAGATCTCGTTGCTTTTTTTCACGTCCAGACCGGTTGTGGGCTCGTCGAAAAAGATAACGCGTGGGTTCAACACGAGGGCCCTGGCGAGGCCAACGCGCTTCTTCATTCCTCCCGAAAGCTGGGCAGGATACTTTTCGTCTGTCCCCTGGAGATCCATGAGGGCAAGCTTCTCCTGCACGTTTTCCCGTATCTCTTCTTCAGAGGCCTCCGTTCGTTCCCTGAGCGGCAGGGCGATGTTGTCGTAGACCGTCATCGAGTCGAAGAGGGCCACGTTCTGGAAAAGCACCCCGAAATGTTTCCTCACCTCATCCAGCTCGCTCCCGCTTATCGTGGCCAGATCCTTCCCGAAGACGAGCACGTTTCCCCGGTCCGGTTTGACGAGGCCGAGCATGTGCTTGAGGATGAGGGATTTCCCTCCGCCGCTCGTTCCGATGATGACCGTTGTCTTTCCATCCTCCACCCTTAAGTCTATCCCCTTGAGCACGGTCTGTTTACCGAACGACTTCCAGACGCCTTTGAGCTCAATCGCCACACCGTCGTTGTTTCGTCTGTCCATGTTTCACCTTTTCTCTTTTTTCCTCAGCGGAAAAACCTATCCCTTAGATGAACCGCGCATCACAGGAGAATCGCGCTGAGGAGATAATCCCACACCAAAATGGTTACCGAGGCCAGCACGACAGCGCTCGTCGTGGTCCTGCTCACACCTTCCGCACCGAAACCGCCGGACCTCTCCAGGTGGAGGAAGTAGCCCTTTGAAGCCGAAATCCATATGATCAGAAGGCCGAAGACGAGAGATTTCACGATACCCATCCAGACGTCGGGCCAGCCCACGCTGGCATACATGGCCTGGAAGTAGGTTCCCTCGTTCACGCCCAGAAGGACGACGCCCACGAGGTAACCGCCAATGATTCCAACAACGTCGAATATGAAGGTGAGGAGGGGAAGGCATATGATGCCCCCGATGAATTTGGGAACCATCAGGTACCTGTACGGGTCGATGGCCATGCACTCGAGGGCATCGATCTGCTCTGAGTTGCGCATGATGCCGATCTCCGCGCAGATTGCAGACCCGGCCCGCCCGATGACCATCAGTGCGGTCAGGACCGGCCCCAGCTCCCGTATCAGGCTGAGCGCCACGGCCGAACCGAGGAGCCCTTCGGACCCGAATTTTCGGAGGGTGTAATACCCCTGCAGGCCGAGAACCATTCCTGTAAAAGCTCCGGTGAAGATGATCACGAACATCGAGCGCGAGCCGATGAAGTGTATCTGTTTGATGATAGGCCTGATTTTGTAAGGGGGTGTCACCATCCGCACCAGGCAGGAGAAGAGAAAGATTCCCATCCTGCCGGCCTGTTGCAGAAAGAAGATGAATTCCTCACCCATTTTTTCGAGAAGATTCCGCATCGCTTGTCCCTGCCATTTTGCATAGGGTACTCATTGCTGAAAATTCAGTCAACTCGAATGGCAGACCTCTTCATGGACTGATGGCCCTTACATTACCCCTAGATAACCCGGGTAACCGCTTTGAAATGGTGATCAAATGTCCTTGTTCCTCTCGGAGAGCATCCGGTCCATGTTGTGGGCGGCGCTTATCAGCCCCAGATGGGTGAAAGCCTGGGGAAAGTTACCGAGATGCTCGCCGTAGGGGGAAAGCTCCTCGGCGTAGAGTCCCAGGTGGTTTGCGTACCCCAGCATCTTCTCGAAATAGAAACGCGCTTTCTGGACATCTCCCGCCCGTGATAGGCACTCGACGTACCAGAAGGTGCACATGCTGAATGTGCCCTCATCCCCTTCGAGTCCGTCGGAGGCGGCGTCACCGATC
>CAYFXN010000022.1:7447-16889 GCA_964347065.1 uncultured bacterium
GACCCAGCACATGAGCCTGGAGTAGAGAAATTCCTTTCGGCCCCCCCGGACCTCCCAGATACCCTCGTCGGCTTTTCTCCAATTTTCACAGACGTAGTTGTTGAGGCGCACGAGGTTTTTCCAGAGATCGAATGAGATCGGCTCACCGTACTTGTTGTGGAGGTATACGGAGTCCATGAGCTCTCCGTAAATGTCGGTCTGGAGCTGGTCGTAGGCACCGTTTCCAATGCGAACCGGTGCTGATTTCCGGTAACCCTCCAGGTGGGGCAGGACCTCTTCCGTCAGCTCGTGGCGTCCGTCCAGGCCGTACATGACCTGAAGGGACCCGTCGGGATTGAGCTCCGCGCAGCGGGCCTCGAGCCACTTCATGAAGGCGGCTGCCTCTTCGGTGAAACCCAGGCGGATCAGGGCGTAAAGGGTGAAGGATGCGTCCCGTATCCAGGTGTACCGGTAGTCCCAGTTTCTCTCGCCACCGATTGATTCCGGAAGACCGAAGGTGGGGGCGGCCACGAGAGAGCCGTGGGGCTGCGAAAAGAGGAGTTTGAGTGTCAGGGCGGAGCGGTTGACGATTTCCCGCCATCTTCCCCGGTACTGGGAGCGGTTGATCCAGTTCCTCCAAAATGTGACCGTGTCTTTGAATGCTTGCGGCACGAATTCGAGGGTGCACAGGGCGGATTCCCGGTCCTGCGGTACCTCTTCCAGGATGAAGGCTGCTGTTTCACCGGTGCGAAGCCTGAACTCGCAGACCCCATCGCCGTTGTGGATTTTGGTAGGGTGTGAGGATTTAAGACGCAGCACAGTTTTGTCATCGCCTTCCGAATAAAAGAGGATATCTTTTCCCCGGTGTTCCGCTGTGTGAGAAGAACGGGCGTAGTTGAAGCGGGGAGCGCAGATCATCCTGAAATGCATTTCACCCCGGATACACTTTACGCGGCGGATGATCTCGTGGGAATCGAACATGGTATGGGTCGGCATGAAATCCGAGACTTCGGCGACACCGTTTGTGGAAAGAAACCGCGTCAGGAGGATGTTCGTGTCGGGGAGATATAATTGTTTCGGCCGAAAATCACAGAGTGTGGGGGTGATCTGGAACCTTCCTCCCTTCTCATGGTCGAGGAGCGCAGCGAAGATGGTGGGGGAATCGAAATGGGGAAAGCACATAAAGTCGATTGAGCCATCCATCCCGACGAGAGCAACGGTGTGAAGATCGCCGATTATTCCATAGTTTTCGATCGGCTTGTACGTCATGAAAATTCTCTCCCTTCGTTTTGATTTCCCCTCTCTTTCTTTTTACCTTCGATATTGAGCAGCCGCGCAGCTTGACTGTCAACGATCCAGAGGAGCCGTCCTTCATCGGGACGAATGATCTGTACCGGATACCTGTCGGGCAGAAAGTCTCCCTGAAGCACGGAGAGCAGCGTCTCTGCCTTTTCCTCCCCGCTAACGAGGATGATGACGCATGCTGCGCTGCAGAGCACGGGTGGTGTGAGTGTAATCCGGCAATAGCCTAACTTCGCAACCCTCACAGCGGCGACGAGCCGTTCCCTTTCGCGGAGAACGCTGGTGTTCGGAAAGAGCGATGCCGTGTGACCGTCGGCTCCCATACCCAGAAGTACCAGGTCGAAGCGAGGCATTTCGCCGCTTTTGAGTTGAAAGATCTTCTTCAGCACCTCCTCGTAATTTCTTGCAGCCCTGTCCGGGTCCGGGTTCTCTGCCTCGATGCGGTGGAGGTTGCTCTCCAAAACGGGAACCTTTGAGAGCAGAGAGGTTTGTGCCATGTGAAAATTGCTTGCGGGATGGTCGGGACCAACATGACGCTCATCACCGAAGAAGAAGTGTATCCCGCCCCACGGTATGTTATTACGAAACGTATCGGCCTGATCTGCCAGAAGCTCATAGAGACCTTCCGGTGTTGTGCCGCCGGAAAGGGCTACGGTGAAATGACCCTTGAGCTTTACCGCATCCCGTGACAACCGGACGAATTCCCGGGCTGCCTCCCGGGAGAGCTCTCCGGCGTTCTTCACGATCCGGATTTCAGGTTTGGGCGGTCTCATTCTGTTCCCACGGACTTCTCCTCATCCCCCAAGGTACTGCATCTGGGAAGTATTATCAGCGGGGCAGGGCATCACCGTCAAAAAACCGCTCGAAAAGTTTCACGTCCTCTGCGCTCCCGATTACCAGGGGAACCCGCTGATGGATCGATTCTACCGGGATGTGGAGAATCCTCTCTTTCCCCGTAGAGGCCCGTCCGCCGGCATGCTCCATGATAAAGGCGAGGGGAGCGCCCTCGTAGAGCAGGCGGAGTTTCCCCTCGGGGTAACCTTCATCTGCCAGATAAAAGTAGAATCCCCCTTCCATCAGGCAGCGGTGCAGGTCGGCGACCAGGGCTCCCGTGTACCTGAGGGAGTAGGGACGGTTTGTCGAGGGGTCACGCTCGGCCAGATAGCCGATGAGTTTCTTGATACCCGGGTTCCACTCCTGATAGCGGGCCATGTTGGCGCTGTAAGTCCTTCCCCGCTCCGGGCAGCGGATGTTTTCGTGGGAGAGGATAAAATTTCCGATGTCCCGATCGAGGGTAAAACCGTGAACGCCGTGGCCGAAGGTATATACGAGGATCGTGCTCGGCCCGTACATGATGTAGCCTGCCGCTATCTGTTCTTTGCCCTTGCGGAGAAACTCCCTTTCCACGTCCTCGTCGGCAAAACCTTCCCTTTCGTAGATCCCGAAAATCGTTCCCACGGCTCCGTTGATGTCGGTATTTGAAGACCCGTCGAGGGGATCCATACAGAGGATGAACCGGGCGTCGGTTGGACAGGACAGGAACCGAACATCTTCCTCTTCCTCGGATGCGATGGCGGCGACGAGGCCCGTATCAGCGAAGGCATCTATGACCGTATCGTTGCAGAACACATCGAGTTTTTTCTGTACGTCGCTTGTTGGGTTCCTTTCGCCGACGAGGCCCAGCCTTCCGATGAGGGCAGCTCGGCCTATTTCTCTCGAGAGGATTTTTGCCGAGAAGGCGATCTGCGCGAGAATCGTCCATGGCTGGTGAGCGAGTTCAGGATGTTTTTGTCTTTCCTCCAGGATGTGGCGGCTGAGAGTAGTTCCGATCTTTGCCATAACGTCCTTCCTTTTTTTATTCCGGGCCCTGCGCGTAATGTCCCGGCTTTTTACGCTTGCCTCGAGAGAATGAGAGCTCCCAGTCGCGCCGCTCCGAGCAGAGCCGCCTGATCGTTCAGGATGACCTTTACCGGAATCGGCTCGAGGAGCGTCCTCATCCGGCCTTTTGCCCTGAATGACTCCATGAAAGCCGGCTGCTCCAGCTTGGGGAGGATTTTTGGCGCGATGCCGCCCCCCACGAACACACCTCCCGTCGCTTTGAACTTCAAAGCGAGGTTTCCCGCCTCGGCACCGTAGATCGAACAGAACAGATCGAGCGCACGGGCGCAGAGCTCGCTCTTTCCGTCAAGGGCTGCGCGCGAAATGATCGCTGCGGGATCTCCTTCCTCTATTTCATCGGCGAGCCATGAGGGCTCATCACCCCGTCCGGTATCGCGTAAAAATCGGTAGATGTTATAAATTCCCGGGCCCGAGAGAACGCGCTCGTAACTGACGCGCTCATAACGGTTCAACAGGTACCTGAGGAGTTCCACCTCGAGCTCTGTGCGCGGCGCAAAATCGGCGTGTCCCCCCTCGGTGGCAAAGGGGAGCAACTCTTCGCCGTGCCGGAAGAGCCCGGCCTGGCCCAGGCCCGTCCCCGCTGAGATCAGTGCAGCGTTTCCCCTCTCGTCGGGGGCGCCGATGTTCAAGAAGGCGAAATCGGCCTCTCTTAATGCGGCGATTCCGTAAGCGTTCGCTTCGAGGTCGTTGATAAGCTCGACAGCCCCGATACCGAGCTCTTCTGCGAGCCGGGAACTTTCCACCACCCAGGCGAGGTTTGGCGTTTCGCACCGCCCTGCTACCACGGGGCCTGCCACGCCGAAGCATGCGTGGGCCACCGGCCGCTGCTCATAGTGTGCCATGAATATTTTGACGATCTCCTCGAGGCCGCTGTACTCACCGCTGGGGTAGACCTCCATCACATCCTGATCCAGCCTCTCTCCGTTTGTGACGAAGAGAGCGAGCCTCGTGTTCGTTCCGCCGATGTCTCCGGCGAGTATCGTCAACCGCATTTCAGCCAATCTCTGCCCTCCCTTTTCAGCAGATCATCTTCCTCTTCCGGCCCCCAGGTTCCCGCTGCATAGTTGGGAAAGTCCCTGGGGGGCAGGGCTTTCCAGACATCGAGGATCGGGGTCACCACGCTCCAGCCGGCCTCGACCATGTCGGCCCGCTGAAAGAGGGTGGCGTCTCCCATCATGCAGTCGTAGAGCAGCCTCTCATAGCCCGTGCTCGGTGTGGTTCCGAAATAGTCCCTGTATTCGAAGTCCATGTCAACCGTTCCCAAGTGGACGACGGGACCGGGCACTTTTGCGCTGAAACCCAGGGAGATTCCCTCGTCGGGCTGGATCCTGATCGACAACCGGTTCGGCATGAGCTCTTCCACACGGGTCTGGCGAAAGAGCACGAAGGGGGCTCGCTTGAACTGTATGACGATTTCGGTAACCCGTTTCGGGAGGTGCTTGCCCGTTCTCAGGTAAAAGGGAACGTCGGCCCACCGCCAGTTGTCGATGGAGAGCCTGAGAGCCACGTACGTTTCCGTGTTGGAATCGGGTGCCACATTTGCTTCCTGGCGGTATCCCGGGATCCGCTTACCGTCGATGGTCCCTTCTCCATACTGCCCCCGGACCGTGCACGTGAGCACCTCTTCGGGAGACATGGGCTGGATGGCCCGCAGGATCTTGACCTGTTCGTCACGAACGGCGTTGGCTTCGAAGGATATTGGCGGCTCCATGGCAACCAGGGTGACGAGCTGGAATATGTGGTTGGGCACCATGTCTCTCAGGGCGCCCGCCCCTTCGTAGAAGGCCCCCCGTTTCCCCACACCCAGGTCTTCGGCCACCGTTATCTGGACGTTGTCGATGTAGCGTCGGTTCCAGATGGGATCGAAGATCCCGTTGGCAAACCGGAAGATCAGAATGTTTTGCACCGTCTCTTTTCCCAGGTAGTGGTCTATCCGGTAGATCTGTTTTTCCTCGAGGACCTTCCTGATATCGGCGTTCAGGCTGCGGGCCGAGTCGAGGTCATGACCGAAGGGCTTCTCGATGATGACCCGGCGGAACCTGTTCCCTTCTTCCTCGAGGAGACCCGATTCCCCGAGTTTTGAGACGGTATCAGAGAAGAAGGAGGGTGCCGTGGCAAGGTAGTAAAAATAGTTGCCCCCCGTTTCGTGCTCCCTGTCCACCTGCTGGAGCAAATCCTGAAGCCTTTTGTACGTGTCCGCTTCCTGGATGTTTCCCGGCAGATAGTAAAAGCGTTGAACGAGAGAATTCCAGAGCTGGGGATCGACCTCGCCGGTGGCAAATTCCTTGATGTTATCGTTCATTTCACTGCGGAACGCTTCGTCATTTTTTTCCGATCTGGCGATGCCGACGACAGCGAATTCCGGGGGTAGCAAATTGTTTTTCGCCAGGTTGTAGAGGGCGGGCACGAGCTTTCGCCTGGTGAGATCGCCAGATGCACCGAAGATGACCATTACGCACTTCTCTGCCGGTACCCCGGACATCTCGGCGCTTCTTTTTTCGTCTTTTCTAGCCGTCATGTGTACATTGCCCCTCTTTTCAATCACGATAGCACAGAATGGTTCTTTCTCTTCATGCCTCACCCGTCACGGCTTCACGTGTCCTTCTTCGCGGGAGGTTCCACGTGACCGCCGAACTTGTAGCGCATGGCCGAGAGAACCTTTTCTGCAAACGTATGCTCCTGCCTGGACCTGAACCGGGTGTAAAGAGACGCAGAGAGAACGTCGGCGGGAACTGACCGCTCGATGGCAGCCATGATCGTCCAGCGGCCCTCTCCGGAATCCTGTACTGACCCCGAGTAGGCGGTGAGTTTCGGGTCTTCCAGCAGGGCCTGGGCGGTGAGATCGAGCAACCAGGAGCCGACGACACTTCCCCGTCGCCACACTTCGGCTATGTCTGCCATGTTGAAATCGTAGCGGTAATCTTCGGGAAGTTCCAGCGAGTCCGCGCTGCGGAGTATGTCGAAGCCCTCTGCGTATGCCTGCATCAGGCCGTATTCTATGCCGTTGTGGATCATCTTGACGAAGTGGCCTGCGCCCGATGGGCCGCAATAGAGGTAACCCTTTTCGGCTGTCCCCCCGGCATTCTCACGGCCCGGGGTACGGGGAATGTTCCCCGGGCCCGGGGCGAGCGCCTCGAATATTGCGTCGAGGCGAAGGACGGTCTCTATTTCTCCACCGATCATGAGGCAGTAGCCGCGCGCACGCCCCCAGACGCCGCCGCTCGTGCCCACGTCCAGGTAGTGGATCCCATTTGCTTTGAGCGCTTTCGCCCGGCGTACGTCGTCCTTGTAGAAGGTGTTGCCTCCGTCGATGATGACGTCCCCCTCGCTGAGGAGACCTCCCAGCGTGGTAACGGTCTGTTCCGTGGCATCACCCGCCGGGACCATGACCCAGACCGTTCGCGGTGGGCTCAATATGGCAACCAGTTCCTCCAGGGACTTGGCCCCCGTCATACCCTCGTGCGCGAGCTCATTGACGCTTTCCAGATTCCTTGCATATCCTGCGCACTGATGACGGGCCTTCATCAGGCGGCGCACCATGTTTCCTCCCATTCTCCCCAGTCCGACCATTCCAATTTGCATATCCAACGCTCCTTTTTCCCCGTATCTTTTAATCCACTAAAACAGGGCCTTTTTTATCGCTTTCTCCAGTTCTTTCAGTCCCCCGGATACGTCTTTGCCCACGTGAACGCGCAGGGCGCGCCTGTTTCGTTCCGTTAGAACCTGAAAGTCCCCCCGTGCCTGGGCGCTCTTGACGACTCCGAAGGTGTACCTCCGTCCGGGTACGGGAAGGTCCACTGAATCGTCACAGGTAATCTGGAGGAACACGCCGGAATTGGGTCCGCCCTTGTATGCCTGCCCTGTGGAATGGAGAAACCTCGGGCCGAAACCGAGACATGTTGCCACACGCTTGCTGTCACGAACAGCCAGGCGGATTTTCTGAAGTCGCTCCTCGTGGTCATGGTTCATTTCCACGTAGGCCAACAGGGCAAAGTAATCCCCGGGCTCGATACTGCTTACGTGGGCCCGGAGATATTCTACAAGTGTCCTGTCTTCGCCGGCAGTCTTCTCGAGTCCCCCGGCGTAGCTGTCGCCGGCGAACAGGCGGATTTCGTCATCTGCGAAGAAGGACTCTTCCGGCGGGAGCGACCCCTTCTCTTCATACTCGTCGGTCAGTTTTCTCGCCGCTACCTTGGCCGCCTCCACATCGGGTTGATCAAAGGGGTTTATGCCCATGACGGAGCCTGCAACGGCCGTCGCTATCTCCCAGCGGAAGAACTCCTGGCCCAGGGCATAGGAGTCCGCGACCGAAATGTGAACTACCGGGTGACCCGCTTCCTTCAGGGCGTCGATGGCTGCATCTTGCGCCGGATCCGGTGAAGATTCCAACCGTATGTAGACAAAGAGGCGGTCCTTTCCGTATACACCGGGTGGTCCGGGTGGTTCCCGGTCCACGGGAATGAGGGCTTTCCCCTGCTTTCCCGTCGACTCGGCCAGCAGCTGCTCGAGCCACGCACCCAGGCCGCGGATTTCGGGTGAGGTAATGAAGGTCACCTTGTTTCGCCCCGCCTTTTCCAGTACGCCGAGAAGGATTCCCAGAAGGACGCCGCTGTTTTCTTCGGGTGGTATACACGACGAGCAAGCCAGGGCCATCTCATCGGCTCTATCCAGAAATTTCAGGGCATCTACCCCCATGATGGCACCGGGGACCATACCGAAATTGGACAGGGCAGAGTAGCGCCCGCCGATGGACGGGTCGCCGTGAAACACATGCCGGAACCCTTCCTCTTCCGCTGCCTCCTGCAATCTAGAACCGGGGTCTGTAATTGCGATGAAACGCTCGCCGGCGCTGTCTGCTCCTACCTTTTCCTCTACTTTCTGGAAAAAATACCGCTTCAATATAGCTGGCTCGAGCGTGGTCCCCGACTTGCTCGATACGATGAAGAGCGTTCCGGCAGGATCGATTTTCTTTTCAAAGGCCGATACCTGGGCGGGATCGGTGGAATCCAGGACGTGCAGCCGGGGATATCCCTCGATCTCGCCGAAGGTCATTTTGAGCACTTCCGGGCAGAGACTCGAGCCCCCCATTCCCAGGAGGAGCGCGTGGGAATACCCTTCCTTTTTCACCTCTTCGGAAATGTCGAGCAAATGGTGCCCGTGTGACCGCTGGTCTTCGGTGATGGTAAGCCAGCCGAGCCAGTCCCCCTCACTTCCCCCCGTCCAGATGGATGCGTCGCGTGACCAGAGCCTCCTTGTCTTTCCGCTAACCTTCCAGTTTTCCAGTTCTGCGTCGATCCGGGACTTGAGATCCCCGGGAATCGTGTAAGAAAGGCTGTTTACGCGTACTTCACCGATGTCCCTGCATTTGTTATCTACGGAAGAAAGGAGGGCGTCGAAGGCCTCGGCGAAGAGGCGCACCCCGTCTCTTTGCAGGCCCGCTGTCACCTCTTTCAGCGATATGCCGAGCTTATTCAGGTTTTCCATTGTTTTTTCTGCCCCTTTCGTATCCTCATCCAGGCTCGTCCTGAGGCGACCGTGATCCCTGAAGGCATCGTATGTGGACGGTGGCATCGTGTTGACGGTGTCGGCCCCGATGAGTTCCTCAACATAGAGGACGTCCCGGTAAGCGGGGTTCTTGGTTCCCGTGCTCGCCCACAGAAGCCGTTGCGTTCTCGCTCCCCTCCTTGCAAGGGACTCCCAGCGCTCCCCGTGAAATATCTCTTTGTAACGGCGGTAAGCGATCCTTGCACTGGCAATGGCAACGGTACCGGCGATTCCCTTCAGCAGATCTCTCTCTTCGGCACTCTTCGCGGTTTTGAGCCTGGCTGAAAGAATGGCGTCGACGACAGCGTCTATCCTGCTGATGAAAAAGCTGGCCACACTTCCGATGCTGCTCACATCCCCGCCCCGGGATGCAAAGGCCTCCAGGCCGGAGATATATGCTTCCGCCACGCTCTCATAGCTAGCGATGGAGAAGATCAGCGTGACATTGACGTTTATGCCTTCACCGATGAGCCGCTCTATGGCGGGGATACCCTCGCTGGTTGCGGGAACTTTTATCATCAGGTTTTTACGGTTTACCGACTGCCAGAGCCGCATCGCTTCCTCGATCGTTGCCTCCGTCTCACGGGCAAGGTAGGGAGATACCTCGAGACTCACGTACCCGTCCACGCCGTTGGTCTTTTCGTAGACAGGCATAAATATATCTGCCGCATCCTGTACGTCCCAGATTGTTATATCATCATACATTTCAAAAATTGAT
>CAYFXN010000022.1:16899-23180 GCA_964347065.1 uncultured bacterium
TCGCGCGCTTCGGTGGTCAAAAAGGAGCACCTCATCGGGAAACGCAGCGCGTCGGAAAAACTCATAGCTGACGTACCCGTCCCGGCCTTCAGTGTTTTCATAGACCGGTCGCAGAACGTCAGCGGCGTCTCTGACGTCGGCGATTGCGAGTTTTTCGTAGAGCGCCATAGGGCCCAGGTCTTCCTTTTTCTCCAGTGATTTGAGCGATTCTGCGTAATCTGCGCTTCCGGTGATTGCCTTCTGGAATATTGCGGGGTTCGAGGTGACCCCTCCCAGGCCGTCTTCCTCAACCATGTGCATCAGTTCCCCGCTGGTGATGAGGCCGCGGCGGATGTAGTCCAGCCAGACGGACTGTCCGTATTTGCCCAGTTCTTTCAAAGGATTCATCTCTCACCTTCATTCTCACCGTAAAATGGTTTGTTGTAACGGGTTTCCAGGGAGCGAACTTTTTCCAGCCTCCGTATATGCCTCTCTTTTCCGGAGAATGTGGCACCCAGGAATGCCCGGATCAGCTCTCTCATCAGTTCAATTCCGATCACCCGAGCGCCCAGTACGAGAACATTCATATCATCATGCTCCACGCCCTGATGGGCAGAGTAGGTGTCGTGACAGAGTCCCGCCCGGATACCGGGGAGCTTGTTCGCTGCCACCGACGCACCTACGCCGCTGCCGCAGAGGAGAATCCCCCGGTCGGCTTTGCCTTCCAGGAGGGCAACGCCCACTGCTTCGGCATAGTCAGGGTAATCTACCGGGTCTGGGCTCTCCGTGCCAACATCTATAATCTGATATTCCCGGTTGCCCAGGTACGATATAAGGTTTTGCTTCGATTCGAATCCTGCGTGATCAGAGCCGATAGCTATGCGCATATCTCACCTCGTACGTTCTACCTGTTCACGGGCCGCTTCGACGATTCTCCCGGGGGTGAACCCGAATTTCTGGAGCAGGTTCTGCAGGGGAGCCGATGCCCCGAAGGTTTCCATCCCGATGGTTGATCCTGTGGAGCCTGCGTAACGCTCCCACCCCATGGTAGAAGCGAGCTCAACCGAGACCCGTGCCTTCACGTGAGGGGGAATTACACTGTCCCTGTATTCCTGGCTCTGCTTTTCGAAGAGCTCCCAGGAGGGCATGCTCACCACACGAGCCTTGATTCCGTCTGTAATCAAATGCTCATATGCCTCGATGCACAACCAAACTTCGCTACCGCTTGCAAGAAGAAGCACATCCGGATCGTTGTCTTCTGGATCAGCGAGAACGTAGGCTCCCTTCGCGAGGCCGGACGCCGGTGCATATTTTGACCTGTCCAGTGTCGGAAGGGCCTGTCGTGATAGCACGAGTACTACCGGTTCGTGGCGGAGTTCCATGATCACCCGCCATGCTTCCACGATCTCATTCGCGTCTCCCGGTCTGAGGGTGATAAGGCCCGGAATTGCCCGGAGGGAAGCCAGTTGCTCTATTGGCTGATGGGTCGGACCGTCCTCGCCGACTCCGATAGAATCATGGGTGAAGATGTGTATCGTGGGAAGCTCCATCAGGGCGCTCAACCTGATGGCAGGCCGCGCGTAATCGCTGAATATCAGAAATCCTGACCCGTAAGGCCGTATTTTACAGTGGGACAACCCGCTCAGGATGGACCCCATCGCATGTTCCCGTACCCCGAAGTGAAGGTTACGTCCCCCGTAGTGATCGGCAGAGAAATCTGAAGCACCCTCGAAGGTGAGACGGGTTTTGGTAGATGGGGTCAGATCTGCAGAGCCGCCGATCAACCACGGAACTTTTTCCCCTATGGTGTTGAGAACTATTCCCGACGCATCTCTGCCGGCTATGCCTTTCCCATCAGGTGGGAATGTGGGAAGATCCTTGTCCCAGCTTTCGGGAAGCTGTCGACGCTGCATCTTGTAGAGGTTGCCTGCTAGCTCAGGGTACCGGTCTTCATATTCGTTGAATTTTTTCATCCAGTCTTCCCTGAGGGCTCCTCCACGCTTCCCCATCGTTTCACGGAAGTACTCTCGTACACCCTCCGGTATGAGGAAGGAGCTGTCCTCGGGCCACCCGTAGTTCCTCTTGGTCAGCCTGATCTCCTCTTCCCCGAGGGGGGTTCCGTGGGCCGCGCTGGTGTCCTGTTTGTTGGGGGAGCCGTAGGCGATGTGGCTGTCGACAATGATCAGGGTTGGTCTGTCTGAAGTATTTTTGAAGGTCCGGAAAGCTCGCTCGAGCATCTCCAGGTCATTGGCGTCACCGACTCGAGTGACGTTCCAACCGTATGCGATAAAGCGTGTCGCCACATCCTCGGTAAAAGCCCAATCCGTGTGTCCTTCGATTGTTATCTTGTTGTTGTCGTAGATCCAGCACAGGTTGGAGAGCCTGAGATGTCCGGAAAGGGAGGCGGCTTCAGAGGATACTCCTTCCATCATATCTCCATCCCCGCAGAGGGCATACACATCATAGTTGAACATTTCAAATCCGGGGCGATTGAAGTATTCCTCCATCCATCGCCCGGCTATTGCCATTCCGGTACTAACAGCTACGCCCTGACCGAGAGGCCCGGTGGTCGTCTCGACACCTGAGGTCCAGCGGTATTCCGGGTGGCCGGGGCACTTGCTGTCGAGCTGCCGGAATCTCTTTATATCGTCGAGAGTGACGGAGAGCTCGCCGAGCGTTTCGTACTTGGGGTTGACGGCTTTCACCCCGGTAAGATGCAGCATGGAGTAGAGGAGCATAGAGGCGTGTCCGACCGAGAGGACGAAACGGTCCCGGTTCGGCCAGATCGGATCTTCGGGGTAAAAGCGCAGGAAGTGCTGCCAGAGGCAGTAGACGACGGGGGCAAGGGCCATGGGGGTCCCGGGATGGCCTGAGTTCGCCGCCTGGACAGCGTCCATTGAAAGCGTGCGTATGGTGTTGATGCACAAAAGGTCGATATCTTCTTTCCCCGTACCTTTTACCGGTGATTCCATACAAACCTCCCCGTATCGGGCTGGCCCCGGAGTTTTTCGTTACATATCCTCACCGCAGGCTCTTCCCTTGAGGTTGAACAGGAACTTGAGACCCTTTTTGACCCTGTCGGAAAAAATCTTTCCTGAAAAGAAGTTTCCGGTGACCCTCTTGTTGATTTCGCCGAGTGTGGGATATGGGTGCACGGCGGTAGCGAGAGTGGAGAGCTTCACTTTTCCGTTCATGACGGCTACCCATTCATTTACGAGTTCACCCGCATGGAGCCCCAGGATCTGGATGCCGATAGGTTTTTCCTTGCTGTCCAGCAGCATTTTTATCTTTCCTACCTTGGCTCCCTCTGCAAGGCTCCTGTCATTATTTTTAAACTCCTCTGTCCAGACCGAATATTCGATTCCCGCGGCTTTGGCCCGTTTCTCGTTCATACCTATGCTGGCGAGTTCGGGATCCGTATAGGTACACCAGGGGAGGTTGGTGTAATCGACGCTTCTTGGAAGGTGAAAAACAGCGTTGCTCAGCACGATTCCTCCCTCGTACCCTGCAGCGTGGGTGAACTGGTACTCTCCCGTCACGTCTCCGGCACCGTATATGTGCTTGTGGTTGGTCCTTAGCTTCCTGTCTACTTTGAGCCCCGACCGGTCGAATTGGAGGCCGATTTTTTCAAGCCCCGCTCCCTCCAGATTGGGGCTTCTCCCCAGGGCCACCAGGATCTTCTCGCCCCTGAGGCTCTTCGTTTCGCCCTCGCCCGTCTTGATCTTGATCTCGCGCTCGCTGCCAAGGTCCCTGGCCCCGAGAACGGATGAGTTGAGATAGAAGGTGACACCCTCTTCCGAAAGTACCTCCATGACCAGGTCGGCCATGTCCCTGTCCTCTTTGCTCAGAATCTGGCCGCTTCGCTGGATGACGGTGACCTTCGTGCCCAGCCGGCAAAATGCCTGGGCCATCTCTGTGGCGATTGGACCGGCGCCGAGAACGATCATCGATTCGGGAAGTTTTTCCAGAGAAAATATCTCCTTGTTGGTGATAAAAGGTGTCCCTTCGAGTCCCTCTATTGGAGGAATCGCGGGAGATGAGCCGGTGGCTATGACCCACGTTTTTGCCGATATCGTTCTTCCATTCAGCCGCACGGCGTGATCGTCGGTAAAATCTGCTTCGCCGAATTCGACTTTTGCACCGAGCTTGCAGAACCTCTCCTCGGAATCGTGCTCTTGGATAATATCGATAACCGACCGGATCCTTTTGGCCACCTCGCGGTAATCGACGGTTTTTACCTCGACGGGAGGGAGCCCGAACTTTTCCGCGTTCTTCATGAGGTGGTATACCTTGGCCGTCTTTATGAGCGTTTTGCTGGGCACGCATCCGAAGTGGAGGCAGTCACCCCCGAGTGCGCTCTCCTTCTCAATGAGTATCGTCTTTGCACCGAGCTGCGCCGCACCGGCAGTCACGGTCAATCCAGCGGCACCTCCTCCCAAAACACCGAGATCGTATTCGTAATTTGCCATCTCTTCCTCCCACAATTCCTGTTTCTTACTTTGCTCCGTTTTCCAGGGTCTTTATCCTCCTCGATTTGTACAAAGCCATCAGTTTTTTCACCGTTATCGGGAACAGCCCCAGGATGACGAATGAGATAATCAGTCCGGGAGAAAGTATTCCTTTCAGAGAGTCGATTTTCGCCAGCTCCTTGCCCGCGTTGACGTAGACCATCGTCCCCGGGAGCATACCGAGCTGGGATACCCAGTAAAATGTGCGGAGACGCATCTTGGTAAGTCCCATAACGAGGTTTATCATCCAGAAGGGAAAGACGGGAATGAGCCGCAGGGTGAAGAGGTAGAAGAGTCCTTCCTTTTCGACACCCTCGTTCACCGTCTTGAGCTTATCGCCGAATTTGCCCTGAACCCAGTTTTGCAGGAGGTACCGCGAGACGAAGCAGGCGAATGTGGCTCCTATCGTGCTTGCGAAAGAGACGACGATCGTGCCGACTCCGAGGCCGAACAATGCACCGCCAAGGAGCGTCATGACGGCGGCACCCGGAAGGGACAGCGATGTTACGAGGATGTAGATCGCCATGTAGCTTCCAATGACGAGGACCCGGTTTTCCAGGTAGATTGCCTGGAATTTTTCCTGAGACGCCTTTATGTAAGAGAGGGTGAAATATTGATCCAGATGGAGTATCTTGAAAGCGGCGATAAGAACGAGGATGAGTGCCACGATCCCGATTTTTTTGACATGTTCCCTTTTCATCACCCGATCCGGAAAAAATGGTGGTTACTGGATTTACAAGGGTAGTCGCGCCGCCTATAAAATACCTTACATATCTATAAAATTTAACAGAACGGACGTTGAATTTGAACACCCTTATATTCTTAGATTCTCAACATTCCCGTATGATGCATCCCGAATCTCAATAATTACCCCCTTTTCACGGCGTCTCCGGATGCGAAAAGACCGTTGTTTTCCGCGGGGAAAGTCGGCCGGACTCCTCAATCGATGCGTCACTTGACCTTTCGCAGTTTTTCTATGCAGTTCATTACGAGAGCCGTCCAGCCCGTCTGGTGGCTTGCACCGATGCCTCGCCCGCTGTCTCCGTGGAAATACTCGTAAAACAGGATGAGGTCCCGCCATTCAGGGTCCGCAGTAAAAATCGGGAGTCCGCCGTGAAGGGGCCGCCCCGCGCTGCCGGGTAAAAAAATGCTGACCAGCCGTCTTGCGATTTCTCTTGCCACCTCCCCGAGAGACATGTACTGTCCCGAGCCGGTGGGGCATTCGACCCTGAGGGTCTCCTCGTAAAAGTGGTGATAGCGCTCGAGCGCTTCTATCAGGAGGAAATTGACGGGAAACCAGATCGGACCCCGCCAGTTCGAGTTTCCCCCGAAGAGTCCCGTGTTCGATTCGCCCGGCACGTATTCGACTCGGTGCTCCTCGTCGTGAACGGAGAACAGGAAGGGAGCTTTCGCGTGGACTCGTGAAAGCGAGCGGATACCAAACGGGGAGAGAAACTCATTCTCATCGAGCATGTACCGCAGCGACCGGACGAGACGATCCCTTCCCGGGATTGCCAGGAGGCGGTGCCCGTGCTTCGGTGCGGCTTCCGTTACATCCATGCACGAAATGACCCGGGCCAGGTCCTGCCGGTTCTCGAGAAACCAGTCCATCCGTTTCCGGAACCCGGGCAAACAGTCTATGATGTCGTCTTCGAGGACTTCCACGGCGATCAGGGGAATCAGGCCCACGAGGGAGCGGAGTTTGAGGGGGATAGACCGGCGATCGACGTGAAGATGGTCGTAATAGAAGCCGTCTTCGTCGTCCCACAGGCCTGAACCGCCGAGCGTATTGAT
>CAYFXN010000023.1:0-22725 GCA_964347065.1 uncultured bacterium
TGGACTGCCTGCTGGCCGACGCCGGGAAGGCGAGGAAGGTGCTCGGCTGGGAGCCGAAGGTGACTTTCAGGGAGCTCGTCAGGATCATGGTGGATTTCGACCTCCGGTTGCACGGAATCGAACCGCCGGGAGAGGGCATAAAGGCTTTATCCGAAAGGGGTTTATCCTGGACGGACAACACGGTCTCGGTGGAGAAGGGGATAGACTAAAAGTTCAGAGTTCAGAGTTCATAGTTCAGAGTTCATAGTTCAGAGGTAAACCAGAGAGCAGAACAACAGAAGAGCAGAACAGCAGAACGACAGAAAGCAGAACAACAGAACCGCAAAAATTCAAAATATCAGAGATCAGAAATCAGAGAAACTAAAAACATATGAGCTCGAACAACTGCACAGCCGAAGATCCGGGAAAAACGGAAGTTGAAGAAGCTGAAGAATATGAGGTGATGAGGAGATCACAAATGCGAAAAACAGTTGACGGCAAATTCCTCATCCCTAACTACTAACTTCTAACCACTAACTACTTTGCCAGTTTATGGAGCAGGATGCGAAAATATACGTGGCAGGGCCTGACCCGGATGCTCCGTCGTTCCGGCTACGAGAATCTCGTGACGCGCACCTCAGGGGAGGTGGACCTGCGCCAGCAGAAGGCCGTCCGGGATTTTTTCCAGGAAGCAACGCCCGAGTACGTCTTCCTGGCGGCTGCAAAAGTGGGCGGAATTTACGCGAACGACACCTATCCTGCCGATTTTATCTACGATAATCTCTCCATCCAGGTCAATATCATCGAGGCTGCGAGGGCATGGGGGGTGAAAAAGCTCCTCTTTCTCGGCTCCTCCTGCGTATACCCGAGGGGCTGCCCCCAGCCGATGAAGGAAGAGTATCTCCTCACGGGAGAGCTGGAGCGGACAAACGAGGCCTACGCCATCGCGAAGATTTCCGGGATGAAGATGTGCGAGGCTTACAGGAGACAGCATGGGTCCAGGTTTATCTCCGTCATGCCCACGAACCTCTTCGGGCCGGGAGATAATTTCGACCTTTTAAATTCCCACGTCATACCCGCGCTCATGCGGCGGTTTCACGAGGCGAAGGTGCGGGGAGATTCCGAAGTCGTCGTCTGGGGCACAGGGCAACCCCGGAGGGAGTTTCTCCACGTTGACGATCTCGCAGATGCCCTCGTTTTCCTGATGAAGGAATACGATGAGCCGGGATTCATCAACGTCGGCACGGGGGAGGATATATCCATCGGAGAGCTCGCACAGATGATAAAAAAGGTCGTGGGCTACCCGGGCGATCTCCGGTTCGACAGGGAAAAACCCGACGGCACACCGAGAAAGCTTCTCGATGTGTCGAGGATCTTTTCTCTGGGCTGGAGACCGCGGCTCAATCTCGATGAGGGGCTCAGCGAGACCTACCGGTGGTTCGAGAAGAACTACCCCGATGTGAGAGGGGTGGACATTTAACATAGTTCAGAGTTCATAGTTCATAGTTCAGAGGAGAGCAGAAAGCAGAGAAACCGCAACCCTGGTGGCTCGAACAACCGAGGATCCGCAGAAAGCAGACAGCAGAAAAACCGAGATCCTGGCCGTTCGAACAACCGAAACTCCGAAGTTCCGCAAAACAAGAAAATGAGAAGTTGGGAATTGCTGATCTTCTGAACCTCTGATGTTCTGGTCTTCGCAGAGCCCGGGACTACCATCATTGGGACGGTATAAAGGGTAATGGGTGTTGAGGGGGACGAGCATGGACAGGAAAGATATATTCGCGGTAATTCTGGCTGGAGGGGCGGGAACCCGGTTCTGGCCGCTGTCCCGGGAGCAGTGGCCCAAGCAGTTTCTCAAGATCGGTGGCGGGAAAAATTTGATAGCCCGGACCGTTGACCGTGCCCGTCAGGTAACCGGGGGCGGGGAGGTTGTCGTCGTTGCCGGCAGGGAGCTGTCGGAAAAAATACGGCTCCAGCTATTTGGCGAGGATCTCACCTTCGTCGTCGAGCCGGAGGCGAAAAATACGGCTCCCGCTATCGCCCTCGCTGCCCGGTTTATCCATGAGCAAAACCGGGAGGGCATCATGGTGGTTCTGCCCTCCGACCACATAATAAAGCATGAGGATCTCTTCAGGCAGGCGATCGAAAGGGCTGTCGCCGCGGCGAGAGAGGGGTATCTGGTAACCCTCGGCATCCTCCCCGGGAAACCGGAGACGGGGTACGGTTACATAAAGATGGGGAGGGAAGTGAGCGCCGGGGTACACGCCGTGAGCCGGTTTACCGAAAAACCCGACAGGGAGGAGGCTGAGCGATTTTTGCGGGAGGGCGGTTACTACTGGAACAGCGGGATGTTCATATGGAGGGCGGATACTTTCCTGAAAGAGGTGAAAACGCATCTTCCCCGGCTCTTCGAGGTTATTTCCGCACATGCGCCGGATACAGAAGGGCTGGAGAAAGGGTTCAAAAAGGTCGACCCCATTTCCGTAGACTACGGCGTCATGGAAAAATCGGACAGGGTGGCCGTCATTCCCTGTGACTTCTCCTGGTCGGATGTGGGGTCCTGGTCCGCCCTCGATGAAGTGGAGGAAAGAGATGAAAGGGGAAACGTCTCCTTCGGGAACGTTCTTGCCGTTGATTGCAGCGATTCCATTTTTCATGCCGGAGACGAGCTCGTGGCTGCCGTCGGCCTCCATGATATGGTCGTCGTCGACACGGAGGATGCCACGTTGGTCATACCGAAAGACAGGGCCCAGGACGTGCGAAAGATCGTTGATTTTCTGAAAGAACGAGGTGGCAGGGAGTTTGTTGAGCACAGGACGGTTCAAAAGCCCTGGGGGAGCTTCACCGTCCTGCACGAGGGCGAGGGGTACAAGGTCAAGAAGATAGAAGTCCTGCCGGGAAAACGGCTCTCTCTCCAGATGCACCATGAAAGGAACGAGCACTGGGTCGTCGTTTCGGGCACCGCAAAGGTTACGCGGGGAGAAGAGGAGTATATCGTCCGTGCCAACGAGAGCACGTACATACCGAACGAGACGAAGCACCGCCTCGAGAATCCGGGTACCTCCCCCCTGAGCATCATAGAGGTGCAGCACGGGAAGTACCTTGGAGAAGACGACATAGTGCGGTTTACCGACGACTACGGGAGGGGATAGCGGTTGTTGGCTGCCCAAAGGTTTTATTCCCGGCAAAATGTTTTGAGGTAAAATTTCCTCTTCCCTTTTGCCGAAGAAGGTATTATTATTCAAACGTGGTTTTACCCACCGGCAGTTTATATTCTCTGTGTGCCAAGGTTCTATTCCTAAGATGAGCCGGCGCAGGTCGTAAGTTGTATAGGTCCACTATCGTTTGTAATCCGGGGGCGGCAAGTTCATGGAGTGGGTTCTCCTCATCGTCTTTTCTTTCGTATCGGCGGCAATTCTCATCCCATCTGCGAAGATCCTGGGAAAAAGGTGCAATATCGTGGACAGGCCGGGCGAACGAAAGATTCACGATGCCATCGTTCCCTGCACGGGCGGATTTGCCCTCTTCGCCATTTACCTTTTCAGCGCCCTCTTTCTCCTGTTTTTCTGCCCGGGCAATTTCGGCGGGGCAGCTCATTCCTGCCTGGTGAATACGGCAGCGGCACTGGTAGTCATCGGCCTTCTCGGTGTCTACGACGATGTCCGGGGGGCGAACGCACAAGTCAAGTTTCTCGTTCAGGCAACTGCGGCGTTGATTGTCATGAACGGTGGGATTATCCTGGACAGGATCCTGATTCCCTACGACGGATCCTTCGCCACCGGCATCTTCGGGTATCCTTTGACTCTCTTGTGGATCGTGGGAATCACGAACGCTTACAATCTGATAGACGGGCTGGATGGGCTCGCCTGCGCCGTGGTGGCAGGTGTTGCGGCGGTCATATCCGTCATCGGGTTCGGGAACGGGAACCTCCTTCCGGCAACGTTAGCGGCCGTTATTGCCGTATCGTCCTTCGCTTTTTATTATTACAACCGTCATCCGGCGAAGGTCTTTCTCGGCGATACGGGAAGCCTCCTCATGGGTTTTTTGATCGCCATCACCTCCATTGAGTGCCTCCGGAGCCCGGACGGGTCGGTGGCGTTCTTTCCGATGATCGTATTGAACGGTCTTGTCATCGGAGATACGATCATCGTTATCATCGTGCGGCTGATTTCAGGAAAGTCGCCCTTCAGCGGGGACCTGAACCACGTTCACCACAGGATGCTCAGGCACACCGGGTCCATAAAAACATCCGTGCGCGTGATTCTCGCCGTGAACGTTCTCTTTATCATCTGCGGTATCGCACTTCTCTACGAGGACGGGATAAAGGTGGCCACTTCCACGCTCACGGTCATGGTGGCACTCACCCTGCTCTTTTCGAAAAGCGCTAGGGAAATACTTGCCGTCCTTTTGAACCTGTCTGGCAGAGGAAGTGACCTTGCCGGGCGGGAACCCGAATGATCCCATCGAAAGCGCCGCCCCCCCGGCGGTCTGCGTTTTGCCGGGGGCAGGGATGCAGTTGTCCCCGGCACTTCTTCGCCCCGCTCTCGGTGGTTGGCTCATTATTTAACCCGATTTTTCCGATAATCCTGGGTAATAGGAGGAATCGGCACGCGTCTGGCTTCCCGGCCAAAATAACGGGCTGTTAAAAGCCGCCGATAACAGGCTATGAAGAATAAGAGAAAGATATATCTCTCCGTCTTTATCATCTGGGTCATCGCCACCTTCGTGCTCACATCGATTCCAAGAATGCGCCTTTTTACGGGGATTTCCCACTTCGACAAGATTTCCCACTTTCTGATGTACGGGGTTTCGGGGCTCCTCTTCTCCTGCTATCTGCGGGAGGGGAACCTTCCGCGGGAGATGATCTTCATTTATACGGTTATGCTCATAACCCTCATCGGCGGGGTCGATGAAATTCATCAAAGGTGGGTTCCCTTTCGCGTTCCCTCCTTCTATGACCTGGTGGCGGATGTTTCGGGGGGGATCTTCGGCTCGGTCCTGGTTATCCTTGCCGACAGGCTCAGGTTTCTCCGCCCGACGGCCAAAAATGAATAGACATTCATTTTTTCTTGAATTATCCCGGGAAATAGATTATTATTTTTCGCGGTGCTGACACCCACCCTGTTGGCGAATAAATCGATGGAGGTGTTCGGTGAAGATACTGGTGGCGGTGAAACAGGTTCCAAACCCCGACGAGAGAGTGAAAATCAAGAAGGATGGTTCCGGAATCGAACTCGAGGGAGTGAAGATGGTCATCAACCCCTTTTGCGAGATCGCCGTCGAGGAAGCGCTTCGAATCAGGGAAAAGGTGGGGGGCGAAGTGATAATCGTCACCGTTGCTGGCGGAGATGCCGAACTGCAGGTCAGAACCGCCCTTGCCATGGGAGCGGACCGCGCGGTACTCGTCGAGGCTCCCGGAGAGGCCGACTGCGCATTCGTTGCCTCTGCCCTGGCAAAGGTCTACGAGATGGAATCTCCGGAACTTTTTATCATGGGAAAGCAGGCCGTCGACGACGATTCCAATCAGGTGGGACAGATCCTCGCCGCGAAACTCGGTCTTCCCCAGGCCACCTTCGCCTCGAAGATCGAATTTTCCGAGGACCTGAAGAAGGCCGAGGTCACCCGGGAGGTGGATGGGGGTCTCGAGACCATTTCGGTGGAGCTGCCCGCGATCGTCACCACCGATCTGCGGTTGAACGAGCCCAGGTACGCGTCCCTTCCCGGCATAATGAAAGCCAAGAAGAAGGAGATGAAGGTGATATCCGCATCCGAGCTCGGTGTGGACAGTGAGGCGAAGGTCAGGCTCATACGGCTCGAACCTCCCAAGGAGAGGGCAGGCGGGAAAAAGGTCGAGAGCGTCCCGGAGCTCGTTGAAAAGCTCAAGAACGAAGCGAAAGTTCTATGAAGAAATAACAGTGCGGAATGCGGAATAGAAAACCGGTCCAGAGTTCAGCGTTCAGAGTCCAGAGTTCAGAGGAAAGCAAAATATTTCTCATTTCTCGTTAAGAGCAGATGGATCGAACATCCACCTATCGGGAAACTGTAAACGGGAAGCATTGAACTTTGAACCGGTTTTATCTGGACGCTAAACTATGGACTATGGACTGTTTTGTTGCTGTGATTAAAAAAGGGGGAGGTCCGCTATGGGCGACATACTCGTAATTGCCGAGCACCAGCGCGGGGCCCTTAGGAAGACGACCCTTTCGACGATCTCTGCTGCCAGGAAGCTCTCTGAGATCGAAGGAGGCAGTGTGGTGGCCCTCGTCATCGGAGGACCCGGTTCAGATACCGTTGCCGATTTTATGGGAAAATTCGGTGTTGCGAAGGTCCTCCTGGTGGTCGACGATGTGTTTTCACAATACCTGGCCGAGGCGAGCGCACCTGTCATCGCCGGTCTCATCAGAGAGAGGGGTTTCAGCTATGCCCTGGCCCCTGCCTCCACCTTCGGAAAAGACCTGATGCCGCGCGTTGCAGGTATTCTGGATGCTCCGATGGCATCGGATATCGAGGGTCTGGAGAAGGGGGATGGAGGGCTGTTGATAAAGCGGTCCATGTACGCCGGAAACGCCGTTGCGACGGTCATGCTCATCGGGGAGCCGAAACTCATAACGGTCCGGCAGACGGCATTCGACGCGGCAGAGGAAGAGGGGAGCGCTTCCGTTGAAAAACTGGATATCTCCGTCGAAAGCGAATCTCTCAAAACCGCTTTCGTATCGATGAAGGAGACTGAATCCGAGCGGCCCGAGCTGACCGAGGCACGGGTGGTCGTTTCGGGGGGGAGAGGGGTGAAGTCGGCGGAAAACTTCAAGGTAATCGAGGAGCTGGCCGACCTTCTGGACGCGGCCATCGGGACTTCCCGGGCAGCGGTGGACGCGGGATGGGCCCCAAACGATTGGCAGGTGGGGCAGACGGGGAAGATCGTCGCACCGGAGCTCTACATCGCCGTTGGGATATCAGGTGCCATTCAGCACCTGGCGGGGATGAAGGATTCCCGGGTGATCGTTGCGATAAACAAGGACGAGGAGGCGCCCATATTCCAGGTGGCCGACTACGGTCTCGTGGCTGACCTCTTCAAAGCTGTGCCCGAGTTGATCGAGGAGTTGAAGAAACTGAAGGAACAGGGGTGATAAAATATTCGGGAATCGACTTTGCGAAAAAAATATCCTCTTTTCCCCGTTCCCGGAACGTCAGGAATGAGTTCCGGAAATAAGCGTACCCATACCGTGTCCGAATGGCGGCGGCACCTTCGTAAATCAAGGAAAAGAATGACATTATAAAGGTTTACATGATATTCTTATCTGGAATATTTACAAATGCTCAAGGGAGGTCTGCCCCGTGACGTTAAAATACCTTCCAAGGTTCTGGAAGCGGGGAACCGATTTTCTCGGCGTGGAGTATGCGATTCTGTGCGGCGCCATGACCTGGGTGAGCGAGTCAAACCTCGTGGCGGCCGTATCAAACGCCGGGGGCTTCGGTGTGCTGGCGGGGGGGAACATGCCTCCCGAAATGCTTGCCGAGGAGATCGAAAAGACGAGAAAGAAAACCGATCTCCCTTTCGGTGTCAACATGATAACGATTGCCCCCAACTTCCAGCAACATATCGATGTGGTCCTCGACATGGACGTTGACTACGTGTTTTTCGCCGGAGCGATACCCTCGGGGGTGGACATAAAGAGGATAAAGGATGCGGGCCGGAAGATCGTCTGTTTTGCACCGATACTGTCGCTCGCCAAGAGACTCCTGCGCCAGGGCATAGACGCCCTGGTTATCGAAGGCAACGAGGCGGGGGGGCATATCGGCCCCGTCTCCACGTCCGTTCTTGCACAGGAATTTTTGCCCAACCTGAACGATGTCCCCGTTTTCGTGGCCGGGGGGATCGGAACCGGTGAGATGATTGCCTCCTACCTGTTCATGGGGGCTTCGGGGGCGCAGCTGGGAACCCGGTTCGTGGCAGCGCGGGAATGCGTAGCCCATCCGAAGTTCAAGGAGGCTTTCATCAAGGCTGCGGCGCGGGATGCCGTTCCCACGGTTCAGTTCGACCCCTCCCTTCCCACAATACCCGTCCGGGCCATCGTGAACAAAGGCTCGCAGGAGTTCAACAGCCTTCAGTTCGAGCTGCTCAATAAAGTAAAGAGCGGGAAATTGAGCCGGGAAGAGGCGCAGTGGAAACTGGAGGAATTCTGGGTCGGCGCGCTGAGAAGGGCCGTTCATGATGGGGACGTGGAAAGGGGCTCGCTGATGGCCGGGCAATCGGTGGCCTTTGTGAAGAGGGAGCAGACCGTGAAGGAAATATTCGAAGAGCTTATCGAAAAGGCTGAGGGTGAACTCAGCGCCATAACTACCCGGTAAGGGGGAGTATATGAGGAAAGTGGATACGGGGGTCTCTGAGGAGCAATCCATTTTTCGCGATGCGCTGGAAAGACTCGATCTTGCCGCCTCATACATCGATATATCTCCTGAAATCGTCGAGAGGCTCAAGCACCCGAAGAGAACCCTGATGGTCTCGATCCCCGTGAGAAAAGACGACGGATCCCTCGAGGTCTTCAGAGGTTACCGGGTACAGTACGATGATACCCGGGGTCCCACGAAAGGGGGCATACGCTATCACCCCCAGGCGAATCTCGACGAGGTGAAGGCGCTGGCATTCTGGATGACCTTCAAGTGCGCAGCAGTAAACATTCCCTTCGGGGGGGCGAAGGGGGGCGTGGAGGTTGATCCGAAAAAGCTCAGCCGGTTGGAAATCGAGCGGCTCTCGAGGGGGTATATCGAAGCCATAGCCGAGTTCATAGGGCCCGATACCGATATTCCCGCACCCGATGTCTACACCAACGAGATGATCATGGGCTGGATGGCCAGCCAGTACAACATCATCAAGAGAAGCAACCTTCCCTCGGTGATAACGGGCAAACCCACCACCCTGGGCGGTTCCGAAGGAAGGGCCGAAGCGACGGGAAGGGGAGGGTTTTACGTCGCCATGGAGCTCGAAAAGAGGCTCGGTCTGAAACCGGGGGAGAGCCGGGTGGCGGTCCAGGGTTTCGGAAACGCGGCATACCCCTTCGCGAGGCTCATGGCCGAGGAAGGCTATATGATCGTGGCCATATCGGACTCGCAGGGAGCCATCTACTCCGATTACGGACTCGACGTGGAAGCGATAAAACGATACAAGGAGGAGACCAGGAACCTCGAGGCGGTCTACTTCGATTCCTCTGTTTCGGAATCCATCAGGGAGGCGGATCACATCCACATCTCGAACGAGGAGCTCCTCGAGCTCGATGTGGATCTCCTGGTACCGGCGGCCCTCGAAAACCAGATAAACCTCGAAAACGTTCACAGGATCAGGGCGAAAAACATCCTCGAGCTTGCCAACGGACCGGTAGCAAGCGATGCCGATGCGATCCTCTTCGATAGAGGGATACGGGTGATACCGGATATCCTGGCCAACGCCGGCGGAGTGGTCGTATCATATTTCGAGTGGGTCCAGAACAGGACCGGCCACTACTGGACGGAGAGCGCGGTGAACGAGCGCCTCGCCGCGATCGTGAAGAGGGAAGCGGATATCATATACCGCAAGAGCGAAGAAAAGGGGGTTTCCCTCAGGACGGCCGCCTGCATCGTGGCCCTGGAGCGGATCCGGGATGCAATCGCATCCAAGGGAACCTACGAGTTTTTCAAGCAGAGCCGGATCTAGCGTCCCGCCAGCAAATCATATGCACGTAAAAGCCCTGACTTTCTCCCGGGAACCGGACGAAGCGGATGCCGTTTGCAGGTCACCTTCCTATTTCACCCGGTTACACCACGCGCCGTTGATATGTGCGGATGTGGGCCGGATCGTGCTGGGAGAAAAAGAGGCGGAGCGATACCTTGTTGAAGATCCTAAAATCGGAGTTACTGCAACCCCGGGGAAACGGAATATGAGCGGGAAACAATGATGACGTACTGGGGAGGAGTCGAAGCCGGAGGGACGAAGTTTGTATGTGCCGTTGGAACCGGCCCGGAAGACCTCATGGCGAAGACATCCTTCGATACCGGGACGCCGGAAGAGACGCTGCCGCGGGTGATCGATTTTTTCCGGAGCCAGCGACGCCGGTCCGGGGAGTTAAAAGCCGTCGGGGTAGGATCCTTCGGCCCGGTCGATCTCAGGAAAGACTCCCCCACCTTCGGTTACATCACCACCACGCCGAAAGAGGATTGGGTCAATACCGATTTCGCGGGAGCGATAGAGCGGGGCCTGGGTGTGCCCGTCAACTTCGACACGGACGTGAACGCCGCCGCGCTCGCAGAGCATCGCTGGGGTGTGGCGCGGGAGCTTCATACCTTCATCTATCTCACCGTCGGCACGGGAATCGGGGGCGGCGGCATGATAAATGGCCGTCCGGCCCACGGGCTCCTCCACCCGGAGATGGGGCACATATTGATTCCCCACGATTTCACGGAAGATCCCTTTTCCGGCGTCTGCCCGTATCACGGCGACTGCCTGGAAGGCCTGGCCTCCGGGCCGGCCATTCGAAAGCGCTGGGGAGCAGGCGGCGATGAGCTTGCCGGGGACCATCCGGCATGGGTTCTCCAGGCAAAGTACCTTGCCCTGGGACTGGTGAATTTCATCTGCACCATCTCCCCGCAGCGGATCATCATGGGAGGCGGGGTTATGCACCGGAAGCAGCTGTTCCCCATGATCCGTGAAAAGGTTCTCGCCTCTCTTGGCGGCTATATCAAAGCCGGAGAGATACTGGATGATATCGAAGGCTACATAGTCCCGCCGCTCCTGGGTGATGAGGCAGGGGTATTGGGCGGAATTGCCCTGGCAATGCAGATTTCCCGATAATAAGCGCCGACCCGGCGATACGGCCCGTTCGGGGGAACCGTGGGGTCCCTACTTGTTTATGACCAGGTCCACGTGTCCCTTCCTGTGGAGGAGATTGACGCTCACATCCTCTTCGAGGCGTGTGAGTGCGATATCCAGCCTTGCAGGTCCCATTTTGAGGTTCCTGATGGTCATTTCTTCGATGAAGGCCGGGAGGACGGGGCGGTTGAAATACACTTTCTTCTGCTTCGCCTGAATGGAAAGGCCCAGGCAGGCTTTGAGAAGCATGAACACGGAACCCGCGGCCCATGCCTGAGGGTCGCAGGCCACCGGGTAGAGAACGGGCCCCTCTCCGGGGGATCGGGGAAAACCGCAAAAGAGCTCGGGCAGGCGGCTCAAATCGAGAAAGATGCTCGCGTCGAAGAGACCCGAGAGAACCTTCGCGGCTGCATCCTTGAACCCGTACCGGGCCATCCCGTAGGCGACCATCGCGTTGTCGTGAGGCCAAACGGAACCGTTGTGGTACGACATGGGGTTATAGCGCGCTTCCGACGAGGCGATCGTGCGGATTCCCCACCCGCTGAAAAAACCCTCCGCCATGAAACTCTCCACCAGGGAGCGGGCATGCTCCTTGCTGGCAATGCCCGAGAAAAGGCAGTGCCCGGCGTTTGAGCTCTTCACCATACAGGGCTGCTTGTTTCCATCCAGGGCCAGGACATAGGTACCCAGTTCTTTGCTCCAGAAAGTCTTGAGAAATTTCTCGCGCAGGGCTTCCGCTTCTTTGAGCAGCTGCTCACCCCGCTGTTTCTCACCGAGGCCGATGGCCATATGGCCCGCCTTGACCTTTGCTTCGTACACATAGCCCTGGACTTCGCAGAGGGCGATGGGGGGCAATACCGCGCTCCCGTCGGCGTGAAAGATGGAGTTCGCTGAGTCCTTCCATCCCTGGTTGATCAGGCCGTCGGCCGTTTGCCTCGCATATTCAATGAAGCCGTCCCTGTCTAAATCCCCGTAATTGTCGATCCAATCCAGGGCCCGTTCGATGTTCGGCCAGAGCCGCCGGATAAATTCCGCGTCACCCACTCTCTCGTAATAATAGCCGGCTAGAACGACGAAGAGGGGGGTTGCGTCTGCCGTCCCGTAGTACCGGCCGAAGGGAACCTCTTTGAGGGCCGCCATCTCACCGTTTCGCAGTTCGTGAAGGATCTTTCCCGGATCCGCTTCCTGTTCCGTAAACTGCAGGGTCGCCTGCTCTGCCGCGAGGTAGCTGAGCACTCCCCGTGCGATATCGGGGAAGATCCAGAGGGTCTGGAGGGCCGTGATGATGCCGTCCCGTCCGAAAACTGTGCTGAACCAGGGGATTCCGGCGTACGGGTAGAGCCCGTGCGGGGTATCGGTGAGTAGCATGCACAGGTCGGACATGGAGCGGCCCAGCCACTCGTTGAACTGCTCGTTTGAAGTTTCCACCAGGCATTCGTCTTCATGCCGCATCTGGCAGGCGTGGAGAACTTCACGGAGTGCCGCCTCGAATTTTTTCCCCGGGTTTGGCACCTGTTCCAGTTCGCATGAAACGGTGAGGAAGAGATCCTCTTCCCTGTGAGAACCCAGATTCAGGAAAAACGCAAAAGCATCGCTGTTCAGTGTGGCCGGTTGCGGCGATATTTCCACGCGTGTCTTCCTCGTTACGCCGTCGAGACCGCGGTAGCCCAGGATAACGGAGGAATCTTCCATCCCGGAGGGGAGGACCTCGCCCCGGACGCGGCGTCTCGCGCCGCGAACCTCGAATATATCGGCGTAATCCGATTCAAAATGGAAGGAAAGGGAAAAAGCAGCCGGTTCCATGCCGTAATTCGAGACCCTCACGTGCTCGTAGTAGCTCCCTTCCCAGAGAAAGATCGACCGGTTTATATAGATGGTTCCATTTCTGACCAACGTTCCATCCTTCATTTCAAAGTCGGGGTTGGTCATATCGACGGAGAGCAGATCGTTGTCCTCCCTGACCGCCGAGCTCAGGAGCAGGGGATTCATCCCATTGAGCCGCATCGTGAGGTGTGAGAGGAACCGGGTCTCGTGGTGAAAGAGGCCGTGGCTCTCAAACCCGAGGGGCCTGATATCCCCCTGGCGGTTGGTTACGAGAAAGGTCTCTCCGTGTTTGAGAACACGGTTTCTCTCCTCTCCGATCGAGGAGGTAGCCAGAATGTAGTGTCTCTCTTTTTCGTTCATACCCTTATCCATCGAAGTTTACCTTATCATATCTTTTCGGCACTTCCTATTTTCCACTGCATAGTTCCTGACCTTATCAGCACTGAGGTTCCACAGCGCTAAAGATCCGAATCTGCTGGGTTTCCGCGTCCCCTTCGGTCCCGGGCGAAGCGCGCCTACCGTAAATCGATCATTTTTGGTACCATTGTCTCAGTTATATTGAAGCATCAAACCGGGGAGGAGGTTCGCACATGTTACAGGATTACCGCGCTATACGTGAAGAGCTTGAAAGGGGAGATTTCACCGCAGGATTCACCTGGGAGAAGGTGGGCCCTCTCTTGATCCTCGACCAGGGAGGGAAGATACTGATCGGCGATGTCAAGCTCTTCGACCCCGTCCGTATCCGCGTCGGGCCGGGAGGTCATGTGGAAATCGGGGACTACTCCGTAATCAACCACAGAAGCGAGATTCACTGCAAGAAGAAGATCATTATCGGAAGGGAGATACTGATCTCCTGGGACGTCATGATCATGGACACCGACTATCACGGGATAGGAACGGGCCCCCCCGTGTCCCAGCCGACGGTCCTCGAAGACGGGGTATGGGTGGGAAACGGCGTGACCATAACCAAGGGTGTCACCGTGGGCCGGGGGGCGGTCGTAGCGGCGGGATCGGTGGTGACGAAAAACGTTCCTCCCTTCACCATCGTCGGCGGGAACCCGGCGAAAATCCTGCGGGAGATCGAGCCCTTCGAAGGGAGGCACGGCCAGCACTACGAGCCCAAGTGGTACGATCCGTCGTTTAAGCCGAAGCCGCTCCCCGAAGATATTTGACCCGATGACGGCCCCTCACGATGACCGGTTCGTCTCCTCACACTCTTCCCAGCGGCGGGTCAGGTAGGGTTTTTCCTCCTCGAAGCACCTGGCCTGCGCTTCTACCTCCTTTTCCGCCTCCATGTCGTTCATCCCCTCGGTAGCCTTCGCGAAACTGGCAACCCTCGCGAAGTACAGGGGGGTCAAAAAGTCAAACAGGCTGGATCGATACGTATCCAGGCAATGATACGCGACGGCGGCGTCGTAGAGTATGCGCGCCCAGCTTGCGGCGTCGAGGGAGAAATCCTGCTCGTCCCTCCCGGCAAGCTTCCGGACGGAGCCAAACGACTCCTCGCTCAGCACCTGCTCCCACTGTTTGCCGAACTGGGCGTACCCCTGCTCGAAGGCCCCGATGAGCCGCTGGACGTTGATGGGAAAGGGTTCCGGCTCCGTCTCGATCTCCTCTCCTGTTATCGGCACCTCTTCGCTCCCCCGGACCCCCATCCAGAATGTGGCGTTTATCTCCATGAGGGAGAAGAGCGTGGCTACCACCTGGCGGAACATGGGTCCGAGATGTTCCGATGGATCTTTGACGTCGTGGATCTTCGCCCCGAGACGTGCCTGGCAGAGCCGGAAACCGCCCACGAGAGCCGAGGTGGTCATCCATATGTCGATCCCGAAGCGGGCAACGTCGGTGCTCCACACATCCTGGCCGCAGAGATGGTCCACCAATTCCCTGCTCAGGGCAAAATCCCCGCCTATCGGCTGCCGCACCCGTTTCCCGTAGAGCGCTCTCGTCATGTTGTACACGATGTTGTTCGTGATGGTTCCGTCGAGCTTGAAGCGCTTGTAGTACGGAGTCACGAAATGAAAGCCCTCTTTGATGATCGGTTCCAGAAGGTTCCGGATCCACCCGGGACGTATGCTCCGAAGGTCCGAGTCCACCACGATGCAGGCATCCGCATCGAGATGGCGGGCTATCTCGAGCACGGCCCTGATGGCGGTGCCTTTACCCGGAATTCCCCGGTATATGGTGACGAGCTTCTCCTGGAAGGGGTGGAGATCGGCGCTGTCTGCAACTTCCCGCGTATCGTCCACGGAACCGCCGTCGGACACCATGATCAGGGCTTTTTTTTCGGGGAAATGGGAATGGAGCCCCGCGCTCACCTGCTGGATAACGTATCCTAATGTTTCATGGTTGTTGAAACAGGGAATACCCACCACCAGGTCGGCATTCTCGATTTTTTCAACCCTGCTTCTGGCATCGTCTCGAAGCGCCGTCTCATACTTCATGTCCCCCCCCGGTATCGATGATATCTATCTTCCGGCTATTGTAATACAATTGGATACATCTGAATACATCGGCAAAAAGGCAGCTAAACGGGAGCGCTCCGGATTTCCCCATCGTGCAAGCAAGTCACATTGCCCGATGAACTTTTTCTGTTATCATTATAATAATAAAGAAATCCTTACAGAGGAGGTACCGCTTATGCTCCAGGAATACCATTCCATCAGAGGTGCCCTCGACCGGGGTGATTACACCGCAAGCTTTCCCTGGGAAAAGGTCGGCCCGCTCTGGATCCTGGACCAGGGAGGAACGATACTGATCGGGGACGTGAAATTTTTCGACAGCGTGCGCATCCGTGTCGCTCCCGGCGGGCATGTGGAGATCGGCGATTACACGCACGTAAACTGGGGAACCGAAATACATTGCAAGAAGAAAGTGATCATTGGCCCGAACTGCAGCATCGCCTGGGGTGTGGTGATCATGGACACCGATTACCACGGTATCGGCTACGACCCACCGGTCAACAGGCCGACGATCCTCGAGGAGAGCGTCTGGGTGGGGAACAGCGCAATCATCACCAAGGGGGTCACCGTGGGTCGGGGAGCGATCGTAGCCGCCGGCAGCGTCGTCGTCAAGGATGTTCCCCCCTTTACCATCGTGGGGGGCAATCCCGCAAAGCCGATCAAGGAGATCGACCCCTTCGAGGGGAAGCACGGCCAGCTCTATGAGCCCAAGTGGTGGGACCCATCCTTTGTACCGAAGCCGCTGCCGCAGGAAAATTGAGGCAGGTAAACCGGGGGACTGAGCAGATGGTATCTTCTTTCGACACATCGAATTCCCGCACCATTGCCATCGTCCACTACTCCGCCCCTCCGGTGATCGGAGGTGTGGAGAGCACGATCTACCACCACGCGAGGCTGCTGGCAGATTGTGGGTTCACGGTGAAGGTGATAGCCGGGAGGGGGGAGGAGTTTCATCCGGAGGTTTCCCTGCATACCGTCCCCGAGTTGAATTCGCGGCATCCCCTCGTGCTCGATGTTGGTGAATCACTGGCCGGGGGAATCGTCGATGGAAGATTTTACGAGCTCCGTGATCACCTGGTCGAGCGGCTCCGTCCTCTTCTGGCCGGGGCAGGGGTATGCATCATCCACAACGCCACCACCCTGCACAAGAACGTGCCGCTAACCGCAGCCCTGCGCGACCTCTGCGATGAAATGACAACTTCCTTCATCTCCTGGGCCCACGATTTTGCCTGGCTCGATCCCCTCTACCTGCCCGACCTGCACCCGGGCTATCCCTGGGACCTTCTCAGAACCCCCTGGCCCGGCGTGCACCACGTGGCCGTTTCGGAACACGGGCGTGAGATCATGTCCGGGCTCTTCAATATCCCCGGTGACAGGATCCGCGTCATTTCTCCCGGAGTGGACATGCCCCATTTTCTGAAGCTCGAACCGCTCACCCTGTCCCTTGTGGAAAAACTCGACCTGATGGGAGCGGACCCCATAATGCTTCTCCCCTCGCGGATAACGAGGCGCAAGAACATCGAATTTGCCATCTCTGTGACAGCGGCCCTCGTCGAAAAGAGGCCTTCTTCCACGCTGGTGGTGACCGGACCCACAGGTCCCCACAACCCTGCCAATTCCCAATACCTGGGTGAGCTCAAAGCACTTCGAAAACGCTTGGGAATAGATACGAGGGTTCACTTCCTCTGCGAATGCGGAGAGGACGGATCTGAGCTGAACCTCCCTGACGGGGCGCTATCGGATTTCTTCAGCCTCGCTGACCTGCTCATCTTCCCGAGCTTGCGGGAGGGTTTCGGCATTCCCGTGTTAGAGGCGGGGCTCACGCGGCTGCCGGCGTTTGCAGCAGATATACCATCGGTGAGGGAGAGCGGGGCACAGCTCGTGCACCTCTTCGACCCGTTGGGAGATCCCGCTGCCGTTTCCGAAGCCATCGACGAATACCTGGCGCACAGCAGGCTGTATCAGCTTCGCAGGAGGGTGATCGACCGGTTCACGTGGCCGGCCGTCTTTAAAAAAGCAGTGATACCTCTAATCGAGGAGGTAAGTCGTCATGAGCACCCACAAAAGTCGTGATAGTCTCAGCCCGAAGATAAACACGTGGTTGTACCGGAACACCTTTCACAGCGATGACTTTGCAGATCTCGATAAACTTGTTTCCCTCAAGTATGAGAGGGGATGGACCATCAGCCTCGGCCTTCCGGCCTTGAATGAAGAGGCGACCGTGGGGAACGTCATCAGCACCCTGAAGAGGGCGCTCATGGAGGAAGTCCCCCTGCTCGATGAGATCATACTGATCGATTCCCGGTCGACGGACCGTACCCGGGAAATAGCGGCGGACATGGGAATTCCCGTTTTCGTGCATCAGGATGTGCTTCCCGGATGGGGATCCAACGAGGGCAAGGGGGAAGCCCTCTGGAAAAGCCTGTACCTGATGAAAGGCGATATCGTCGCCTGGGTTGATACGGACATTTGGAACATCCATCCCCGCTTCGTCTACGGGGTAGTGGGCCCCCTCGTAACGGACGAAAATCTGGGTTACGTAAAAGGTTTCTATCGCAGGCCGATCAAAGAGGGGGACAAGTTGCTCGCCGGCGGCGGAGGGCGGGTAACGGAGCTCACTGCTCGCCCGCTGATAAACCTTTTTTTCCCCGAGCTTTCCGGGCTTATTCAGCCCCTGTCGGGGGAGTATGCCGGGCGGCGCGAGATTCTGGAGAAGGTACCCTTCTTCACGGGCTACTCGGTTGAGACGGGGCTTTTGATCGATATTCTCAAAAATTTCGGTCACGGGTGCATCGGGCAGACGGACCTGCTCGAGCGGATCCATCACAACCAGCCGCTTCCCTCTCTCTCGAAGATGTCTTTCGGCATTATCGGGGCCGTATTCGACCGGCTGCAAAAGTACGGGATGATAGACATGAACATGAAACCGAATGAGAACATGAAGCTGGTTCGATACGCGGGGATAAATTTTTATCTCGATCGGGTCGAGTTGGAGGAGGCGTGCCGCCCTCCCATAATTTCGATCGCCGAGTACCGGGAGAAGCATGGTCTCGATGCGTACCCGGCCGATGAGGCGGCAACCTGAAAGGAGAGCGTTCAGTGTCACACAGCCTGATCCTGATCCGGCACGGAGAGACCGAGTGGAACGTGGAAGGCCGCTACCAGGGACAGTCGGACCCGCCCCTGAACCGGCGGGGACGGGAGCAGGCTATCGGCCTGTCGGAGAAACTTCTTACAGCGGGCCTCGATCTGTTGTACAGCAGCCCGCTCAAAAGGGCCCATCAGACGGGGCAGATTTTAGCGGACCGGTTGAGCATTCCGCTTCACACCGACGCCCGTCTCCAGGAAATAGATCTCGGGAAGTGGGAGGGTCTCCTCCACGATGAGATATCCCGGGTGTACCCGAAAACGTTCCGTCAATGGGAAGAGGACCCATGGTCGGTCACCCCACCCGGAGGTGAGAGCATTTACGGGGTGAGATCGCGGATCATGGAGGCGACTGACGAGATTCTGTCCCGCCACAGAGGCCAAATTATCGGGCTGGTGTCCCACCTGCTTCCCCTCGTCCTTTTGAAAATAAATTTTGACGGGATCCATCCCTCGCGAATCTGGGATGTGGATCTCCCGAACGCTCACTGGGAAAAGATAACGCTGCAGGGGCGCTGATCCGTTCACCGAAAACCGGGCCGCTCGCGTATTTTTTCTCGCTCACCCTATTCCTGTGAACGAGCACTGCCGCTTTTACTGCCGCCCTGCGTGCCGCGCGGATGCCCATGGAACCTTTGTTTCGCAGGGAAAGCGAGGAGGATGGTTGGTCAGTAACCGCCCGCTTCGATAATGTCGATGTAGTCTTTGGCGCTGTTGGCGGCAATCGACACCTCCCCGGCGCTCGTGGATATGAGAATAAGCTTTCCCGGATAGGTAACGATGTCGCCTGCGGCGTAGACCAGGGGGAGGGTGGTCGACATGTCCTGCTTTACCTTGACCGCCGTCCCCTCGATCTCGAGGCCCCATTCCTTGATGGGGCCCAGGTTGGTGATCATGCCGATGCTAAGGACGATGGCGTCGACGGCGATGATATCTTCCTTGCCTGTCTTGTTGTTAAAGAGGACCGCCCCTTCCACCCTGTTTCTTCCAATGATCTCTTTGAGTTCGACGTAGGGGAATTTCAGGTCGATCTCAGACTCCATGACCTTTTCCAGCGTTGCTTCGTGGGCGTTGAACTTTGCCATTCTGTGGGCGATGTAGATCTTGGATGCTTTTCCAAGAAGAGAGAGCCCCCAGTCGATTGCCGTGTTTCCACCACCGATGATGAGGACCCGTTTGCCCTTCAGGTGGTCGAACTTTTTGAGGTAGTAGTAGATTCCCTTCCCCTCCAGTTCCTCGATGTTGGGGATGTCGAGGGTCCTGGGAACGAAGGCCCCTCTCCCGGCGGTGATGACGGCCGTTTTGGTATAGTGCTCCGCTTCGGTGGTCGTGAGCTTTATGAGGCACTCGCCGAGGATTTTCAGGTCCACGACCTTCTCGTTCAGGCAAATGGTGGGGTTGTATTGCATGGTCTGATCTATGAGTTTTTTAACGAGCTTTTTCGCCTTGATCCTCGGATACCCCATAACGTCGAATACTTCCTTTTCGGGATAGAGGTGGATGAGGCTCCCGCCGAGGCGTTTGAGTGATTCGATGATCTTGATCCGGGCTCCCCGGAGCCCGCCGTAGTAGGCGCCGTAGAGCCCGATGGGACCGCCTCCGATGAAGGTTATGTCGTGGAGCTCGCCGGCTCTGTCGCTTTTTTCGCCCACCGTGTCCCCCATTAATTCACCCCCCCCGCAGCACCGGTTCGATGAAAACCCGGGAAGGGTTCCCGTTTCGTGTTTCGCTTTTTCTGGCCGCACACCGAACAGTGCGAAACACGTAGTCTTATGGAAGTCCTGACGGGATGGCGACCTGCAGGATCACCAGCTCATTCATGGGGAAAATCCGGCGTCTCTTGACACATCTTTTTACGCCTTCTTCGCCCTCTCGATCTTATCGTCAGTAGTAGGAGACCTTCACGTCCGTTATGAGCAGCTCATCACCCCGGCCCACGTTGACATTTTCCGTTTTCAGCAGGAAGCCGTCTCTTTTTACTCCCTCCCCTCCGGAGGATGCAGCAGGCTCGTTTACGAGGAGGTTGTCATCCACGAAAACCTTGAGGTTCCCGTTCCTTTTCGCAATTGCGAAAGAGTGCGTCTGCCCCGTTGCCACCCTGTAGGAGGTTATCTTCTTTCCTTTCCATGCGATAACTTCGCTCCAGGAAAGATTCTCCGGCGAACTCTGGCTCGAGCCGATAAAAAAGCTCATGGTGGGTGAACCCTGCGGCTTGTATACGGTGTATTCTATGGAAAAATCTCTGGACAGATCGATTGATTTCACCATCTGCACGTCGCTCAGGCATCTCAGCCACTTGCTGGCGGAAAATTCAGCCACTTCTATCTGCCCCGATTTTACGTTGATCGTTTTCGGAACATCGCCGATATTGTAGGAGGAGAAGTTCTCGGCAAAGACCACCTCTTTTCCGGGAAGGAACTGGGACCCGCTGATAGCCGTTGAAGTGGCTGCTGCCCCGCTACCGCGTATCCCCATCTTCCCCGTTGCGGGCGCGGACGAGGGCTGATATGAAGAGACTTCCTGCCCCCTCTTGTCATAGCGGTAATAATCCTGCGGGACGAGATTTGAAATCTCGCTTATCGCATTATCGAGCATCACACGCACGGCCTTCTCCATGGGGGTGTTCTTGTAGGTAGTAAATCCGGCGCCCAGAAGCACGGTGCCCGCCACAAAACCTCCGATACCCCCCACTTTGTACCGTGAGGCCAATCCCTCCACCGAGGTTGCGTTGATGATACGTCCCGTTCGAACGTCTATGAGCCGCAGGTCGGCTGCCAGGTAGGCCTCATTCTTTTTTACCCCCACCCCTCCGAGGAGGGGAACATTGAAGGGGACGACAACGCCCCCGGCGGCGGTACCGGAAGCCTTCGGTTCGAATGCGGTGATTGCTCCCATCACGAGCACGTCGGCGCCCTCCATCAAACCTCTCGGCGGTGCCTTGCTCTCATCGACGTAACCGCTTTCCCCGAGCTGGATCTCCCTCTGCACTTCTGCCAGTCCTTCGCCCCGCTCCAGGACGACGAATCGCCCGCTTTTAAAAAGAGCCGTGCTCAGCATGTCGGCAAGCCCGTCACCGATCTGTCCGCCGCATTTTGCGGCTTTGCAATCGAAGCGGGAAACGGCGATACGCGCCTTCGGGCCGTCGTAGGTTATCGCTTCCTGGACCGTCGGGCCGCCCGTATCGACGGTCGTCTGGATCTGCGGTCCGCACCCCCACAGGAGGGCGATCATGAACCCGACGGAAATCATGTTCGATCTCAAACGGCATTTCTTGTACATGTTTCCTCCAGAGAATGCTTTTGCTTTCTCTACTAATGGTTACACACAGGGGGGGGAGCGTCAAGATTTAGAATGGCGCCCCGCGGCCAATTTCATCGCCTCATTTTCTCTTTATAAAGCAACGGTTCTTGTGTTATACAGGTATCGGCCGGTTAATCATCCACGACAATGGAAGAGGCGATCAAAATGAAGCGGGCGCCGAACAGGGGTTTCAAAACAGCGGAAATCGCCGTCGAGGTCAAAGAGATGATCGAGGGTCACTGCAAGGTGGCGCGGGGCGATATTCTGCGGATGACAACCCTCGCGGGGTCAGGCCATCCCGGCGGGTCCATGTCATCCATCGAAATCTTCATGACCCTCTATATCCTGGCGAACCTGTCGCCGGAGGAGCCGTTCCGCGAGGGCAGGGACAGAATCGTGGTGAGCCACGGACACACCTCACCGGGGGTGTACGCTGCTCTGGGCAGGCTGGGCTTTTTTCCCTTGGAGCAGGCAATTGCCTTCTTCAGAAAGGCGGGGTCTCCCTTCGAGGGGCACATCGAGAGGAATCTGCCGGGAATTGAGTGGTCGACGGGCAATCTCGGCCAGGGTCTTTCCGCGGGCTGCGCCTTTTCCCTTGCGGCGAGATTGCGGGGCAGGGAGCACCAGGTTTTCGTCGTGATGGGCGACGGCGAGCAGCAAAAGGGCCAGATTTCCGAGGCCAGGCGGTTCGCCGTAAAATACGGCCTCACCAACATCACGGTCATCATCGATTACAACGGGCTGCAGATTTCCGGTAATATTTCCCACATCATGCCGCAGAATATCCGGGAGAATTACGAATCCGACGGTTTCCGGGTCATCGAGATCGACGGCCACGACATTTCCCAGATATACCGGTCACTCCACCGTGCCGTGACCGATGAAGATGCGCCCTATGCCATCCTCGCCCGGACTGTCATGGGTAAGGGCGTTTCTTTTATGGAGAATGTCCACGAATATCATGGAAAGGCACTTTCCAGGGAGCAGTTTACCGATGCGATGGTGGAGCTGGGTCTTGAAAACGACCTGGAAAGGTTCCAGGAGCTGCGGGAGGGAGGGGGTGCTTTCTACGTGCCGCCGAAAAGGCCCCCCTTGAAAATCGCCATCGACACCGGCCCTCCCCGCGACTACGGCCCGGATCACCTATCCGACAACAGGAGCGCCTTCGGCGCA
>CAYFXN010000024.1:0-22556 GCA_964347065.1 uncultured bacterium
GCCATGTCCTTGATGCAGAGGATTATCGAATCGTGCCCCCCTGAAAGCCGGACGATTTCGTCAACGACGCTTAGATAGTATTCATCGGTGCACTCGGGAGATTCCGTAAATGAAATAGCGGGCTCGAATATCTTTCCCTCCCGGAGCACCACTTCGGCAATGGGTGTCATGTTGGGAATGTAATTCAGAAAATCGAAGCAGCGCCACACGTCTATATAGGGAACGAATGACAAAACGGCAAGTTCGATGACGTTTCTCGGGTACATCCGGTAACCCCACACGTTGGTGGCCCTGATGAGCGTCTGTGTCAGAACGTCGGGCATGAGGCGACGCCAATCCATCACCTCCTCGAAGGGGCTAATTTTGTTGTTCAGCAGGTCCTGGTGAAACCGGGCGCCCCCGTGAAGCTCCACGGAAAAATAGCCGGTCCTGTTGTAAACGGGGGCCAGTTTCCGCAGATCGAACATGGTGATCCTGTTCTTGTAGTCAGATTGTCCCGTGTCCCTGGGACCGGTGCTCGTCAGATATTTCTTCCCCGACTCCCTGAGATCCTTGATAATTTCCTTCGGGTTCATCTCCCTGTTCTTTACGTACATCTCTTTACAAAGCCTCCTCTTTTAAGTATTGCCCTTTCTTTCGATATCAGAAGACATGCCGGTTCTTTCCCTCGGCCGACACCTCTGCTATCAGGTGGGCGATTTTAAAGACCTCCTCCTCCTCGTCTGCATAATCGGTGAGGTTTTCAATGTTGTCCTCGATGAAGCTCGTCGTTATCTTGCCCGAGGCAAAGTCAGGGTGGTCGAGGATACTCTCCAGAAGGTGGATGGTGGTCTTTATCCCCCAAAGCTCGTATTCCCCGAGTGCCCGCTTCATTCTCTGGATTGCCGTCTCCCTGTCCTTGCCCACGGCGCATATCTTCGAGATCAGGGAATCGTAGTAGGCGGGAACCGTCCATCCCTGGTAAATCCCCGACTCCGTCCGAACGAAAGGTCCGCTCACCTGCCGCAGGAAGGTTATCTTCCCGAAGGAGGGGGCGAAGTTCTTTTTCGGGTCCTCGGCGTTTATCCTGCACTGGATGGCGTGCCCCCGGAGGATCACGTCTTCCTGAAACATCCTGAGGGGCTCCCCGGCAGCGACCCTGATCATCTTCCGGATTATGTCGAACCCGCTGATCATCTCCGTGACGGTGTGCTCCACCTGGATCCTCGCGTTCACTTCGAGGGCGTAATAGTTCCCCTCGTCATCGAAGAGAAACTCCATCGTCCCAGCCGAGACGTAACCGATCTCCCTCATCGCCCGGGTAACCATGTTTCCGATTTCCTTCCTCTGCCGAGCAGTCAGGTAGGTGCTCGGCGCTTCTTCGATGAGCTTCTGGTGATGGCGCTGTATCGAGCACTCCCGCTCGCCCAGGTGTATGGCATTGTCCTTGGCATCGACGAGAAACTGAAATTCGATGTGCCTCCCTCCCAGGATGAACTTTTCCGCATAGATCCTGTCGTCACCGAAGCTCTTTTGCGCCACGGACCGTGCCCCTTCGCAGGCATCTTCTACTTCCTCCTCGGACAGAACCTTCCGCATCCCCTTGCCGCCTCCTCCCGCTGCGGCTTTTATAATGATGGGGTAGCCGACTTTCTTCCCGAAATCCTTCACATCCTGTGTGGATCTCACATCTTCGATGGCGGGTACCACGGGAACCCCCGATGCCACGAAGGCACGCCGGGCCTCGATCTTGTCTCCCAGCATGCGCATAACCGAGGCGGGGGGGCCGATAAAGACCAGGCCGGCCTCCTCACATGCTTCCACGAAATCCGGGTTTTCCGCCAGGAAACCGTATCCGGGGAAGACCGCCTCGCAGCCCGTGTGCTTTGCGGCCCTCACAACGGCATCGATATCGAGGTAACTCATGTTCGCAGGGGACGGGCCGAGGCGAACGGCCTCATCGGCCAGCCTCACGTGAAGTGAGAGTTCGTCACAATCCGAATATCCCACGACGGCTTTGATTCCCAGCTCGCGCATCGGCCGTATCGCCCTGCAGGCAATTTCACCCCTGTTGGCGATGAATACCTTCTTGAAGTCGCTCATATGTCCTCCTCCGTGAGAATGCGCAATGTTTCCCGGTACTTTTCCCCCGTCCCCCTCACCACCTCCGGGGGAAGTTCAGGGCCGGGAGACTTCCTGTCCCAATAGAGGGTCAGGAGGTAATCCCTCACGAATTGTTTATCGAAACTATCCTGGGGCGCCCCGGCTGATCGTTCTCTGCGGTCCAGAACCTGGATGAATCCGGGGGCAACACCTCGTTTATGCGAATGATCTTCCCGTCAACGGTTCCGATCTCGAACTTTGTATCGGCAACGATACCCCCCCTGGAAAGGGCATAAACTGTCGCTTTTATATAAAGAGCAATGGAGTATTCTCTCTGCAAGCCTGCCGGCTCCTGCCCGAAAGTTCCGACCATCTCCGGGTAGGAAATTTTGAAGTCGTGCTCCCCCGCTTCGCAGCATTAACCCGGACAGATCTGTCTGATACACGATTCCTGTGGGCATCCTGACCCTCCTACCGAGCTCTCTATAGCCTCATGAGGTTGCCTGCTGATTGTACAGCGTGCTGTAGATTCCCCTTCGCCTTCAACAGCTCTTTGTGAGGTCCCTCTTCTATTACCTTCCCGGTTACAACTACGGCGATTTTATCACATTTCTCACCGTTTGAGGCCTGTGGACAATCACGATGGAGGTTTTTCCCTCCACCAGTTTCCTCATAGCCGAAGCAACCTCGTGTTCTATTTCCGGGTCTATATTTGCATTGGCCTCGTCAGAAACCAGCTCTTCCGGTCTTCGTTAGAGGGCACGGGCAAAGGAAACCAGCTGCCTCTGGCCTGCCTCCTCGATAAGAATCATTCCTGAAAACCTAACATACTACTGAAGCAGTTTTTGGGGAGAAGGCCCTTATCCCGACCCCTTAGCTTCCAGCCTCCGCTCCAGTCGAATTGTTTTAACAAAGTTCTCACAACGGGGAGTCTACCCTGAGCGGAGTCGAAAGGCTCTGGCGCCAATCAATAAGGTGCAGCGATAAGCCTCTGTTATTAAATCGATATCTATAAACTCAGACTGATTATCGAGAACATTTGCCGAAATTATTTCCTCTGCTCTTTTGGTAGATGAGAGCTGATAGCTATTGACTACGAACTACTTGGAAACTAGGGCAGATATTTCGAGCAAATCTTTGATGCTTCTTCGTTTATTCCAATGAAAATAATATCGTGGTCCTACATGGTCAGTGTGGAGAGCGCCATGAATGTTCCACCTTTGAAAGAATAATCGAACGATATCCCCTTCAGAATTATTTGTGTTTGAATACCGGTTTGCGCTTTTCCAGGAAAGCCGTCATCCCTTCCATAGCATCTTCTGTCGTAGCTGCATGGCCAAGTAATCTGGATTCATTGACCAATGCTTCGGACTGTGACATCTCCAGCCCCTGCAAAACGGCATCGAGGCACAATCTTACCGCCATTCCCGACTTTTCAACTATCTTCCTCGCAAGTGTTTCGGCGGTAGCTATAAGCTCACTCTGGGGAACAACTACATTCACGAGCCCCAATCTGTGTGCCTCCTTCGCATCGATCATCTCCCCGGTCAGTATCATCTCGAGAGCTTTCTTGAGACCCACTTGCAACGGCAGGCGCACAGTTGCGCCCCAACATGGATTGAAACCCAGGTTAATCTCTGGATGGCCGAAACGTGCATTTTCAGAAGCAATGACGAGATGACATGCCTGAGCGACCTCTGAACCGCCACCCAAGGCAAAGCCGTTTACAGCAGCGATAACAGGTTTTCCGAGTCTCTCGATGCTTGTCATGAGATCCTGCCTTTTGGAAGCAAAGTCATCCCTGGCTATCTTCTCCCCTTTCACGAAGCTCGCTTTGATTTCATTGACATCGCCGCCGGCAATGAACGCCTTCTCCCCGCTCCCTGTGAGTATCAAGACCCGGACTGATTCATCCTCCTTGGTCCGTGAAAGAGCATGGGAGAGTTCCCGGGCTGTTTCTGCGTTCAGCGCGTTCAATACCTTGGGGCGATTGATTGTGATCCTCGCGATTCCATCCATTTGTTCATAAAGGATATTTTTGTATTCCATTGCCCACCTCCTACTCAGTGCCATGTGGGGTTTTGGGTAAATTAAACACTCCTTCATGGCACGTCAAATTGTTCAGACTGAAAATCCTGAGGGGATTTCCAAAATCTAATAGTTCATACGCTCTCCACACCACTTTCCCGTATTGACGGATTCTGATCTGAAAAGGATACAGCTTTCTTCATTTGGTGGGATTTATTTGATTGGAAAAACGAGCGTGGCTTCTTGGGATCATGATGGAAAATGATTATTATTTATATATCAACTTTTAAATAGCTATTTCCCATTCTAATTTAATAAGTTACAAAACGTTCTTAAAACGGTACGCTCTGGCGCCGATGAATGACGTGCGACGATAAGTGCCAGTCATTGAACAAATATTAATGAACTCGAACAAATTCTCAAGAGTAATTGACAAAAAAATCCCCCCATAATCATTGTACTGGAAAATCGAAGTGGCTCAAAAAACCGGAAAACTCAACAAACGGCCGGGCCAGTAAACGGAAGTCCATTGAGATGGCTGGTTTCTTCACTTTTTGGTTGGTACAAACATTTGGGGTTGCTCAGATCGTACGTGATGAAATGGTGAAGGACAACGCTCCTAAGGGGAGAAGAAAAGCGGAAATGAGTGCTCACCTGTACCGCTCATGTTATTTAGTAGTCAAAATATATTATCGGAATTAATGCTGCGTTAGAATCTTTGCATGAACCACCTGGTTAAACAATTGTGCTCTCCCATGGAGGTCGGGATTATCTCAATGCAAATCTAAATTGCAATAATTCCCTTATTTTACAACTATATTAGTGCATACACACCCCGAGAGCTCTGCGAATCAACGTCATTTTTCCTCACTGAGCTTGACATCTCAAATATATTCCCTATAATAAATAACTAATGCTATATATTTTGAGAACTAAATAATGAAAGGCAAATATGAGTCAGAAGAAAAATGATTACGTCAAAGGGGAGATATTATCAACTCTTCGGCAGATCATCCATGCTATCGATCTCTATTCGAAGAAACTAGCAAGAGAGAGCGGCCTTACGACGCCTCAACTGGTTCTTTTGGACAGGCTTGCTGGCTTCCAGGAAATGTCGGTCGGCGAATTGGCAAAGACGGTCAATTTGAGTAACGCCACCGTCACCGGCATCCTGGATCGTCTCGAAAAGCGAGGTTACATCGAGAGAACACGGAGCAGAAACGACAAGCGCCGTGTACATGTCATGATAACGAAGCTGGGCAGAGAAGTTCAGTCGAGCGCCCCGTCCCTTTTGCAGGAAAACTTCGTTACCGAGTTTGGAAAGCTCGAGGATTGGGAGAAGAGCCTCATTATTTCATCCCTTCAAAGGGTGGCCCACATGATGAAAGCAAAAGAGCTCGAAGAAATCCCGGTGCTCGTAACCGGGCCGATTTCAGCCGAAGTTGAGGCCATGGCAGGATATCTCGAGGAGGTGGATGTCAGCGAGCCGGGAGAGGAGAGCATTTCAAATAATCAGATGCAGATATCTAGCGATTTCAGGAGAGATGAGGAATAAAGTCGAGAGTGATGAGAGACCAAATACCCTATCCCATCGCTTTCAACATAAACAAAACAATGATGAAAGGTAGGAAAAGGATGGGTAAGAAAGATGGAATAGTGTTCGAGTGTCCCCACTGCACGATCCTTTTGAAGGCCGAGCAACACATCGCCGGGTCGAAGGGAAAGTGCCCTAAGTGTGAGAAAACCATTGAAATACCTAAAGAATCTATGAACGCATCATAGTGTTCTGGGGGCTCACCGCTTTCTCACGTGATAGATGATCAGGGACAAAAAATTTGAAGGAGACGTGTGCATATGTGCGGAATAGCAGGGATCGTCAGCGATAACGATAATTATGACATCGGCAATACTTTGAAAAAAATGCTCCAGTCTATGCAGCATCGCGGGCCAGATGGCGCAGGGTACGTGATAGGAGGATTAGCTGAAAGGGGGATGAGCCTTGAAGACCTCAAGTTCGAAGGGAGAAGGGGTCGCACCGCGCTCGGGCATGTGCGGCTGGCCATAACAGGTGGCATCGCGGGATTACAGCCTTTCCAGTCGGCGGACGGCCGCCTATGCCTGCTGCACAACGGTGAGATATACAATTACCGTAAGTTACGGGCCGAACTCGAGGGCACGTACACCTTTCAGACGCAAACGGACAGCGAAGTCATCCTTGCGCTGTTGGAGAAGGCCTACAGGGGCGACTTAAGTGCCGCTGTGGAGGAGGTTCTGCCCAGGCTAGATGGCGTGTACGCGCTGGCGGTTAACGATCAAAACAGCACAGTAATAGCTCGTGACAGGATAGGAGTGAGGCAGCTCTATTTTTCCGAAAACAATGGAGACGCCGCATTTGCCTCGGAAAAGAAACCCCTCTATGCGATCTTTTCGGCCGGCCAGGAAATTCAGCGTCTCCTGCCCGGCCACATAGCCACCCTCGACGGCAAGGGCGTTCGGACCCGCTCATTCTGGTCCCCCGAGTCTTTGCGGACTGAGGACAGGATCACCGATAAAAAGGAGGCACTCAGGAGGTATGACCGTGCAATCTCTCGCTCCATCTACAAAAGAGTAGCCGGCAGGGATCGAGTGGGCATTATATTTTCAGGAGGAATAGACAGTCTCTTGATAGCTCACCTGGTGAGAAGAAAAAAGGTTCCCCTTACCTGCTATACAGCCGGAAGGAAGGGTGCGGTTGATCTGGTGTGGGCTCAAAATATCGCAGATCGTTTCGATCTCCCCCTGAAAATCAAGATTCTCAGCCTGGAGGAGATAAAAGAACTCATTCCGTTGATCATACGGGATATTGAAGACTACAGCCTGAACCAGGTCGAGGTGGCGATCCCCATATACGCGTCGGTCCGCATGGCCCAGGAATCCGGCGAACGGGTGATTCTCACAGGTCAGGGAGCTGACGAACTGTTCGGTGGCTACTCCTGGTATCCGAAAATCGTCGATCGCGAAGGCTACGAGAGCTTCGAGAGGTACTCCTGGGAAGACACCACCCTGCTCTACAAGGAGTGCCTTGAGAGGGAAGACAAGATAGCGATGGCGCACAGTCTGGAGTTGAGGGTCCCTTTTCTCGATCCGGAAGTTATCGAAGTCGCTTTCAAAATTTCTCCCGAGCTCAAGATTAATAAAGGTGACGATTCTATAGGCAAACAGATCCACCGTGAGTACAGCATTTCGGTCGGGATACCAGCGGATATAGCATATCGCAAGAAGGAGGCGGCACAGCACGGTGCGGATGTGCATTCCGCGCTCGAGGAAATCGCCGCCGGTTTGGGCGTGACGGACACCATGCTGGAGAAATCAGGGTACGACCCTGAAAAGAGCACAGTAGAAAAACTGGGAAGTTCATCCCGGTACGGATTCAGGTACGGGGAACAACACCTCTGGAAACCCCGGGCGGATGTGCAGCTCTATCTCGACTCTCATGCTGCCTCACTCGGCCTCATGTCTCCGGAGCAAAGAGCGAACTGGTTGGAGGTAACAACGAAACTCGATGCGATGTTCGGCGATGTCTCGCCGGGGAGGAATGTGAGATGATCATAGAAATTCCTAGGGAGGTGGAGAGGTTTGGCGCTGTCAGATTTGGAGGATTGCAGAAAGTTTTTCAGTTCGACTCGGGCATGCAGATTTCAAACCCAAATAACAGCGGGACGACCCAGAAGATCCCTTATCAGGATCTCAACGAGATCGAAAAGGATATGGCAATCATCATCCCGGTGAAAAACGAAAAGTTGAAGCTGGTAGAAGGAGTCCTGTGCGGTATACCACAGGAATGTACCGTCATTATCGTCTCCAACAGTCCCAGAACACCGGTTGATCGTTTCAACATGGAAAAAGATGCCCTGGAAAATTTTTGCAAATTCGTTAACAGGAGAGGGTACATAGTACATCAGAAAGACCCTGTTTTAGCAAAGATATTTGAGAAGCTCGGCTACACGAGCATTTTGACCCGCAAAGGAGAGATTCGGAACGGGAAGGCGGAGGGAATGCTCATAGGTACCCTGCTGGCGTATTTGGCAGGGAATAAATACATCGGGTTTATCGACGCCGACAACTATTTTCCCGGCGCAGTCAACGAATATGTCCACGAGTACGCCGCAGGTTTCGTCATGAGCAATTCACCCTACTCCATGGTGAGGATCGCCTGGCACAGCAAGCCGAAGATCGCCGAATCGAAGCTCTTTTTCCACAAGTGGGGGCGAACATCGCAAAAAACGAATTATATATTGAACAAGCTTATCGGCTATTACACGGGGTATGAAACGGAAATCATAAAAACGGGGAATGCCGGAGAACATGCCATGACCATGGATCTGGCCATGTGCCTGGAATACTCCTCAGGGTATTCGATCGAACCCTACCACATAATCAATCTCATCGAAAAGTTCGGGGGAATCAAAGAAAGCCCCGTTCCTGAAGCCATGAAGAAGGGCGTTGAGGTCTATCAGATCGAGTCGCGCAACCCTCACTTCCACGACGCCGGGGATGAGGAACATGTACAGGATATGAGTTACGTCGCCATGCAGGTTATTTACCATTCCTCCGTTTGTCCCGAAAAGCTCAAAAAGGAAATCATGGGGGAAATTATTGAAGGCGGTCAGATTGCCCCAAATGACAAACCTCCAAAGCCGAGGCATTTCCCGCCGCTTACGTCGATCGATTCGTCATCCTTTCTCAAGATGCTCAAGTCGGAAAAACACGACGTCTTCCATTTCACGCAGGGGCAGGGATAGCCGGATGAAGCGATATGCATTGATAATGGCGGGAGGAGAAGGGTCGAGGTTTTATCCGCTATCGACACCGGAAAGACCGAAGCAGTTTTTAACCCTCTACGGTGGGAAGAGCCTCATTCAGCACACGTTCGAACGTATCAGCCCACTTTTCGAACCCGATAAAATTTTTATCGCCACGAATGAGAGATATCTCGACTTCGTAAGGGAGCAGATTCCAGAGATCAGAGCAGACAGGCTCCTCGGGGAGCCCCTCAAAAAAAACACCGCACCCTGTATCGCAGCCGCGGCATGGCTCATCCGCCATATCGACCTCGAGGCGTCCATGTGTGTCTTTCCTTCAGATCACTTCATCGATGACGAGGAGCAATTCAGATCAGAAGTCCTGCGGGCCGCTGCCGCTGCGAGATATTACCACAAGATCGTTACGATGGGGATTCAACCCGACTGGCCATCAACAGAGTACGGCTACATCAAGCAGGGGAAATCCCTTGATCGAAAGAACGGGAAGCTGTATTCCGTCGATGGGTTCGTTGAGAAACCAAACGAGGAGAAGGCCGGCAAGTACTGCAACGATGGGACCTACCTGTGGAACAGCGGGATTTTTATCTGGAAGGTAGACACCATTTTGAAGGAAATCTCTGTTCACCTTCCGGGGATGCATGAGATGCTGCAGAGGATAGATGTGAAAAACAAACGCATCGATCGTGAGGATTTTAACCGCTTCTTCTCCGATGTGGAGGGGACCTCGATCGATTACGGTGTGATGGAGCGTTCACGCAACGTAATCGTCTTAAAAGTGGACTTTGGCTGGAGCGACCTCGGTTCCATCGAAGCCCTCAAAAGGGTGGTCAAGAGCTGTCAGGTGAAGGTAAATCCAATATTGATCGAGGAAGGATACATAGATGAAACATGAGAATGCATGTCCCGAACCGCACAACAGGATAGATAAACCGTGGGGGAACGAGCTTTTATGGGCAAAAACAGATGCCTACGCGGGTAAAATCCTGACTATAAAGAGTTCGCATCGGCTCTCTTACCAGTATCACAGAATCAAGGACGAAACGATATTCCTGCTGGAAGGAGATATGGAGCTTTTGGTCGAGAGGAACGGAGAGAGAAGCACGATACGGTTGAAACAGGGAGAGTCATTTCACATTCCGCCGGGGACGAAACACCGGATGACAGCAATTAGTGACTGTAGCGTGGTTGAGGTTTCCACATCGCACCTGGATGATGTGGTCAGGCTCGAGGACGATTATAACCGCCTCCCCCCCGAATAGATGCTCATGTAGTCGCAGGTCAATCAGGCAACACCAGGTTGAAAATGCCAGCGAAGAACCACGAGATCTCCCTGAGGAATGGTAACGGAAAATAGGGGAAGAAAATGAAAAAATACCTGTTGACAGGGGTGTTTGCACTGCTCCTTTCAGGTGCTGCTCTTCTGATCTTTGGCCTTCGAGAGAACGGGTGGAAGGTGGGAACCACCCTTCGGGTGATCAATCAGCCCCGCTGGAGAGAGAACATGGAGGATGCGGTGAATAAGTGGAACGACACACATCCCGATCGAACTGTCCTTCTCGATCAGCTCGTAATCGGTTATCCCCAGCTGAGAAATAAACTGATCACCTCTGCCGGAGCGGGAACACCACCCGATATATCCCTGGTAGACTCTGTCTGGCTCGCTGAATTCGCCGAAGCAGGCCACCTGGCGTCACTAAACGAAATCGATCCCTCCTGGTATCAAGCAGATTACAGATCCGATTTCTTCCCCGTTTTTCAAAGAGGGGATATGTTTGAGGGAAGTCTGTGGGGTGTGAGAACACAAACCGATATGGCGGTTCTCTGGTACAGGAAAGACTGGTTTGCCGCTCTGAATATGGATACACCAGAATCCTGGAAAGACATCATCAGGATAGGCAAACGTTTTCAGGAAAAAGAGGTGCGGGAGCGTTTCGGAAACGGCCCGTTTCCCCTCGCCCTGCCGCTCGGGCAGAAAGCACGGGAAACACTGGTTTATCAGCTCCTGCCTCTTTTCTGGTCTAATGGCGGAGGCGTCTTCGATGATGGGGCGCTGATCCTTGATTCGAAAGAGAACATCGAAACCTTGCAGTTCTTGAGAGACCTCGTGGATGCCCACGAACTTGTACAGCCCGAGGCGGTAACCTACGACTGGAACAGGTCGATGAAGCTGTTCGCGGCAGGCAGGGTGGCGATGGCCTTCGGCGGGACATATGAGAAGCGGATGATCCAGGAGATCACTGATTGGGAGGAAGATGAATTTTACGAAAAGGTGGGATATGCCCTGATTCCCGGAGGTCCCCACGGCGCCCCCGCCACGACGGCAGGGGGTATGTGCTACGTGATATACGCAGAGTCGAAGAACAAGAGACTGGCAATGGAAATAGTGAAACTCGCCACATCCTTTCAGAACATGAAAGACTTCATGATGGACACGTACCAACACCCTCCCCGCGTTTCCATCGCCGAACAACTCAGCAAAGAACATCACCGCTTTTTAGCGGAAACAGCCGGTTTCCTGTACGAAGCCAGACCACGTCCGAACTTTCCCGACTACACCTCCCTCTCGGACTCGATTCAGGAGATGGTGGAAAATGTGGTGCGGGGAAGCGTATCCCCGGATGCAGCGGTTAAGGAGACTTCCCGGGAGATCCGTTCACTAATGAGTGGCAGCAGGTAAGCCCCATGGGCAAATCGAAGCTGAAAAAAGCACTGTTTCTGCTCCCTGCTTTTTTGCTTCTGGGGGTATTCGCCGTGGCACCCATTTTTCAGGCTCTGTGGATGAGCTTCACTGACATGAAACTTTTGCAGGAAGGGTTTCACTGGGTAGGATTTGAAAATTTCCACACGCTGCTCTCTGACCAGAGATTGTATACATCGTTAAAAGCAACCGCATGGTTTGTGGGAGGAAGCGTTCTCCTCCAGTATCTAATGGGAATGGCCGGGGCTCTGACGCTGCACAACGTGAAAATCAAATCCGTTAAACTGTTTCGAAGTGCCATGATATTGCCCTTTACTCTTTCCGAGCTCGTCGTGGGTATTCTCTGGTTGCGGATATTCGACCCCGAATTCGGAGTGGCCAACGGAATCATATCACTTATGGGCGGTGAGGCCCGGGCGTGGCTGTTCGAGTGGGCCATGCCGGCTGCTGTTCTCGTCAATGTGTGGTGGGGGAGCACTTTCAGCATCCTGCTCTTCGAAGCCGCTCTGAAGAGCATTCCCAAGGATTGGTATGAATCGGCCCTTGTGGACGGGGCAAACGCGTGGCACCGGTTCAGGCACATTACGCTCCCCTCACTGAGGTTTGTTACTTTCCTGGACCTCGTTTACATCACCCTGTTCACGATCAACACCTTCGGCATTCTGTTCGTGCTCACCTTCGGCGGTCCGGGTCATGAGACAGAGGTTTTGGGGCTCTTCATGTGGAAACAGGCGTTTCGAGATTACAATCTGGGATACGGTGCCACAATATCGGTTGTACTCTTTTTCATCAATATCATCCTCACGGTGATCTTTTTGAAACTATTCGGGCGCCAGGTATTCGTGGAGGAGTGATAGTGATAATGCGCAGGAGGTTCAACAAGATAGGCCTGATAGGTCTCGTGATACTGGTGCTGTTCGCGACTCTTCCCTTCGTGTGGCTTCTGTTGATATCGCTCCGGCCGGGGCCGTGGCTCTACAAATTCCCACCTCCGCTGTGGACCCGTCCCATAGTCGACCACTACATCACTGCAGTGAGAGAACTGAAGATACTGAGATCCATCGGGAACAGCATGATCATAGCAGGAGGGGCGCTGGTGGTGACCTTGTCTGTGAGCATTCCCTCGGCCTACGTTCTGGCGAAGAACCGCACACGGCACGCGGACGTATTGATGCTGTTATTCATTGCGACACAGATGATACCAGGTATGGCTGCCATGGTTCCCCTGTTCCAGATAACCAAGTACTTGGGGCTCATCGATACCCGCGCCGGTGTAACCCTCATTCTCGCGGCCAGGACCACTCCTTTGACGATATGGATCCTGAAAGGATTCTTCGAGAAAATCCCGCAGGATCTCGTTGAAACCGCTTCCGTGGATGGCCTGAGAGCCGGGGAGATTATCTGGAAGGTAATCCTCCCACTTGCATGGCCGGGGTTGATTGCTTCGGGCCTGTTTGCCTTCATGATGGCGTGGATTGATTTCCTGGTACCGCTCACGCTGCTGTTCGATCCGGGGAAGATGCCCTTCACCGTAGCTCTCTACCAGGTGGTGGGTGACCCCATCTCCGGCACGAACTACGGTGTTTTGTTCGCGGCTTCCATTTTAGGTTCGCTGCCGGTGGTGGTTTTCTTCCTTTCCTTTCAGCGTTTTTTTATCGAGGGTCTCACAGCGGGAGCAGTGAAGGGTTGATGTGCTCTATCGCGTCCACAATACCGTGCGGTGCGGGTCTCCCATGACCCGGCTGCCCGAATATATTTTCAACGGAGGTGGAAACATTGAGACCAGATAGGATGGGTGCAACAAAGATGGCGGGCAAAAAGGTTGTCCTTTTTACCGATCTCGACGGGACGCTTCTCGATTTCCACACCTATTCCTATAAAGAGGCGACAGAAGGGATAAACCTTATGAAGTCGAAGGGGGTACCCCTTGTCTTTTGCTCCGCAAAAACAAGAGCCGAACAGGAATTGTACCAGGATAAACTGGGGCTGAGGGATCCCTTCATAGTTGAAAATGGCGGGGCAGTTTTTTTGAGAAAAGATTACTTTTCCCTCCCCTATCCGTTCCACAGATCCTTGGACCGATACAATGTGATCGAGCTCGGCCTCCCGTACGAGAGGATCCTGAAGATTCTCGCTGAGGTAAGAGAAGAGACTCAAATCAAGTTCAAGGGCTATAGGGATATGAACGAGGAAGAGGTTGCAGCAATAACCGGGCTCAGCTCGAAAGAAGCGAAAATGGCGAAGATGCGCGAGTACGTGGAGACGGTAAAGTTTGAATCTTCCGAAGCGGACCTTCGGGATTTCTGCAGGAAGTTGAGAATGAGAGGACTCCAGGTTACGTTTGGAGGAAGGTTCCTCAGCGTCATGGGATCGAACAATAAAGGGAGAGCAGCGGTTATTCTCAAGGAGCTCTACAGGAGAGAGTTTGGACCGACTTTTTCGATCGGAATCGGGGATAGCAGGAACGATTTGCCCTTGCTCTCTTCAGTCGATCTGCCGATACTGGTACAGAAACCGGGTGGCAGATGGGAAGACATTGATCTTCCTCATGTCATCAAGGCCGATGGTATCGGGCCGGCGGGATGGAATAGGATTATAATCGAAATATTGACCGCAAATCGGAGTCCATGACCGGCCGTTATCGCTTGTAAATGAAAGGGGGGATTTCTCCTTGTGTGATGTGATCGTGGCAATGCCGGATGTTACCAGGAACGGCAGGGTATTGTTCGGGAAAAACAGCGATCGGCCTGCGAAGGAAACTCAGGTTCTTTACTTTTCACCCGGGGGGACCCGCGCCTCCGGTGAAGAGGTTCAATGTTCTTACGTGAGCGTCCCCGAGAAGAGTGTGGTACTGGCCACCATAGGCTGCAGACCATACTGGTGCTGGGGATACGAGACGGGCATGAACGAAGCCGGGGTCATAGGCGGGAACGCCGCCATTTACACGAGAGCTTACCATCAAAAATCGAACAGGAGGAATCCCGGGTTAACGGGAATGGATCTGCTTCGCCTGGGGCTTGAACGGGGAAGAAGCGCTGAAGAGGCTCTATCCGTCATCGTTGAACTTCTTGATGAATTTGGGCAGTGGGGTTCTGCGGTACAGGGTAAGGATCATGACGAAGGAAGTTACGAAAACTCCTTCCTTCTCGCCGATAGAAAGGAGGCGTGGGTTCTGGAAACCTCGGGGAGAAGGTGGGTTGCAGAGAGAGTCGTAAGGGGGACACGAACCGTATCGAATGAACTAACCATACGGAAAAACTGGGCAGAAGCATGCTCTGACCTCGAGGCACATGCCCGGAATTCGGGTTGGTGGGATCCCGAAAGTGAGGAGTTCGACTTTGCCCGGGTATACGGGGATCACGAACACTATTCGCGCCAGGGTTCGCACATTCGGTGGAAAAGGGGGAATCAACTTCTTGAACGGGAACGAGGAAGGATAGAAGCTACCACCTTGATGACAATTTTGCGGGACCATTACGAGGACACCTTTCTCCAGGGCCCTCAGTTTCACCCATTTCTGCCGGATTTTCACACTATCTGCATGCACGATTCACCGTCAGGTTTTACATGGGGAAACACAGCCACTTCAGTGGTGGTTGAGCTAGACCCCGAAAATCCCGCCCCTCCTCTTTTCTGGACAGCTTATCTCCCTCCCTGTACTTCCCTTTACACGGCCATCCCCTTCGGAGAAATCAGACCGGAAACAGTGGGCAGAGCGGGGAATGCGGGATTATCCGTTTGGAGGCCTCAAGATGCTCCCGAGGATGGATTTGTCGAGTCCTCGATGTGGTGGCGAATTCACCGGGTGGTTGAAGAGGTAAGGAAGAATCCTTTGAAACGGTGGCAGGAAGTCAAGGAATTGCTCTGCCCCATCGAAGTAGCCCACGTGAATAAAATCGTGGGCTTTCGACCGGGGGGAGGGGAGGGTGAAAACACCGCGATTGAAAAATTGGTGGCCGAACACATAGACGATCTGTTCTCGGCCCTTGAAAAGCTGGAAAAGAGATGGAATGTGATATAGAACACAGGGACAAAGAGTAAGGAGCAGCTATGGAAAAAAAAGTCTATCTCGTTCCCCACACCCACTACGACGTGGCGTGGGCATTTACCAAGGAAGACTACCTTTTCATTAACTTTTCCATCCTCAGGAAGGCGGTGTCCATGATCAGGAGGTCGGACTTCCGTTTTCTCATAGAGCAGACCTATCTTCTGGAGATGATCGAGTTCCGTGATCCCGAACTTTTCAACGATATTGAAAAGGCCATCGCGGATGGGAAAATCGAGATCGTCGACGGACAGTATACGATGCCCGACCCGATGATACCGGGCGGGGAGATTCTGATAAGGGATATCCTCGTGGGGAAACGGTACCTGAGGGAAAAATTCGACATAGATGTTCCCGTGGCTTGGGCAGCGGATGGCTTCGGCCTGAACGCTCAACTGCCACAGATATACAAGAAGTCAGGCTATCAATGGTTGGCTTTCAGGCGGGGGCTTCCGAAGCACATCGGATCCAGAGTGAGCGAGTTTCTCTGGGAGGGTCTCGACGGCACAAAGATATTAAGCCACTGGATGCCACTCGGTTACAGGGCTGGTCTGAAACTCGACGATTGGGAAAAGAGCTATGCCCATTTGGTTAAGCTCGCCACCTCGCCACACGTTCTGATGCCCTGCGGCAGCGGAGGGGCGATTCCCCAGGATGAAATCCCCACAAAGATAGAGGAGTGGAACCGTGAACACGGGAATGAGAAGATGCTCATATCGACCCCCAGCGACTTTTTCAAAAACCTCGAAAAGGATGAGACAGGGCTGATCACCTACAAGGGAGAAATGTACAGCGACGATCTGGAACAGATCTTTCCTGATGTCGCCTCGAGCAGGATCCGGCTGAAGCTGGCAATCAGAGAGTGCGAACACCTGCTGCTCACAGCCGAAAAAGCTGCGACTCTGGCTCTCATGCGTGGCAAAGCCTACCCGGAAGATGAGATGAAAGACCTCTGGAAAAAAATGCTTTTTCTGGCAACCCACGATATTCTGCCCAGCTGCGGAATCGATGAAGTCTACGGAGAAGCCTGGGATTATATCGGTGTAATCAATAAAGCAGCCCGCGAAGTGACGGGAAGATCACTGAGCCACATCGTATCCCGTAAGGATCACGCTCATGGAACCCATGTCGTTGTTTTCAACCCCAACAGCTGGCCCGTTACCAACTGGGTCGAATGCGATATTGAGCTGGGGGAGGGATGGAGCGAAGAACCCGGGGTCTCCCTGGAAGAACGAGAGATACCCAGTGAGCCGGTAGAGGTCCTGCGCTGGGACGACGGAACGGTGAGAAGGGTTAAGCTCGGTTTCATCGCCAGCGTTCCCTCCCTTGGCTGTAGTACTTACCGGGTCGTGAAAAAGGGAAAATATTTCAAGAAAAAAAGCAGCAGGGGAAAAGGGTACGAGTTCGAAACGAATCATTTCAGGCTAAAAGTGGACAAAAACAGCGGCATTTTTACCCTCACCGATAAAAATGGTGATGAGCTGATGAAGGGGAACGAGGTGATAATCGATGAGGAGATAGGGGACCTCTATTTCCATAAGAGCCAAATCGATAAAAATATCGGATCGGAGAGTGGGGAGGGGCTTCATTTCGGCATTTTCAAGCCGGGCAGCTTCTCGGTGGAAAAGGGGCCCCTTCGTACCGTTATCACCTTCGAAAACGATTTCTACTGCCTCAGGTGGCCCTATTACCTGACAGATAAGTTCGATCCCGTGATCTACCGGCACAAGACGGTCGAGGTCTGCAAGAAAATCATCATCTATAAGGACACGCCCCGTGTCGACTTCGTCACACATCTCAACCTTTTGCAATCCCACGTGCGTATCCGCCTTAAGTTCGATACCTGCATGGTAGCTCCCCTTTACACGCGACAGACCCAGTTTGGCGTGTTGGACCTCCCCGAGGAGAAAACCCTGCACAAAAGCATGAAGTTTCCTTCTCTCACTTGGATCAACTGTCGTGAAGGTGACCGGAGCCTCGCCTTCCTCACCCAGGGCGTTCCCATCAACGAGGTGAGGGGTGGTGAGATATACTGCACCCTGCTCCGGAGCGTCGCTGTGCTTTCAGCGGACGGTGTGAGCGGGCCGCTCATCCCCACACCCGAAGCACGGGAACTTGGCGAGCATACCTATCGATACTCCGTTTACCCCTATGCGGGAGACTGGAGAGAGAAACAGGTACATCGGCGGTCTTTCGAAACGAGCCAGCCACTTTGGGCTCTCCAGATGGACCGGGAGCCGGCAGTGGGAACGTTTGAGGGTTTTTCTCTGGAACCCGACAACCTCATCCTGTCGGCACTGAAAAAGGCCGAAGGAGACGATGGGATAATCCTTCGCTTCTTCGAGACGAAGGGCGAAAAGTGCCGGGCTCAGTTGCGTGTTCCACCTTCCATTGCGGAGGCGAAAATCGTAAACCTGCTTGAGGAGGATGAATCGGGATTAGAGATTCAGAGCGGAAACCTGGAGCTGGATGTAAAACCCTTTGAGATCGTGTCGGTCAAATTGAAGTCTCGATCGTGAGAACTCCATCGCAGCCCCTAACAGGTGATGAAGAAGGAGAGAGCGCACGTGGGAATTAAGGACAAAGAACTCATCGAGAAAAAGTACGGACGGTTGTGGTCCGGGTCGAAAACAGTCATCTTTGGTGGGAAGCATGTCGGGATTAAAGATGCGCTGAAGGCAATCGACCTGTTGGCGGGCGATATTGTTCCCATTGATTTGGTTAAACTGGGAAAGAGCAGGTTCGCCCTGCGCTACTATGACGATATTGACCGGTGCGTGGTGGCACTCGAGATGGACACGGGTTTCAGAATCCTCCAGGAACACAGGGCCCACATAGGTGAGTGGCTGGAAGATACGTACCACGACCTTGACAAGAAATCGATTTCACCCGACGAATTACTGAGTCACCTCATGGATTTGTACGAAATTCCGGACCGGTGATGGACTATGACCTTCTCCGCTGTAACTGATCGATACGCTCTGCTGGAAATTCGATCACTTGAGGAAGACAAATCAACTTCACTTATTGATCAATGATTTAGCTTCTCTCCCTAAACCCTGAAGCGCTCCTATCACTTCCCATTTCCAACCTCACCTTCATGAAAACGTTCTTACAACGGTACGCTCTGGCGCGCCATCCGCCTTCGCGTGTAGACTTAGAAAAGCATTGCACACGCTCCGGCGCGATAGACATTAATCAATTAAAGGCCAAGCGGATGGCGTCATAATGAGGAACCGCGCCGAAGCTTCTGAAGGGTGGAAACGGAAAGGCGGGCTTGCCTCGCCATAGCCGTAAGGCATAGATAGGTAGGCGGGTTTACCTCGCCGAAGCTCTCGAAGGGAGCGAAGGCGGGTCCTCTCAGGCGCGCCATTATTTTCTGGCTCAGTAACCTCCCGATTTATAATTGGTCTATGTTCTTGCAGGCCAGCCTATATTCTTTTCAAGCGTTTCCGGTATTACGCCTTTCTTGTAGCTTAATAGATCAGAAGGTGAGGGCTGACTCCAAGATCCTCTCGTAAAATTATATATGCTCGTCAGTTCCTACAACTTTAATAGCACCAATCTCCAGCAAAGGCCCAAATAGGTTGGCAGCTCCCCCATGTTCAACGATAAAACCACCTTCAATCCTATCAATGTTGACACCAGTAAATGTTACAGCTCTATCGGTTGGCTTTATGCCCATCCAAAGGCCTTTATGGGTGCCTCGCGCAGTTATACAGGTGGCCACCCAATCACCCTCTGCAATTTGCCTCTCTACTGTTAATATGAGATCGGGATAGGTCTGTCTCACCCCAAGGATATGCTCCTTAGCTCCTCCAATACCGATGCGACACTCTTTACCATCATGTATTTCTACATAAGCGGGTGAAATAAATTCCTCCATCTTATCCACCTTCCCGGTATTTACTACTTCATCGATAAAACGGCGAACCAACAGTTTGTTCTCCTCTATAACCATTGTGATCTTCTCCCTCAGTATAAGTTGATTACCCTGACCTCCCTCGATAGCTGTACCACCTTTTCCTGACCCGGCCCAAATAGTTGTATCACCTTCTACTCACGATATCCATCAATACGGGTCTTCCTTTCAGATGACATTTCCATTTTCATCTTCATCAAAAAGTTCTTACAACAGTACACTCAGGCGCCAACCAATGAAGTGCAGCGATAAGCGGTTGATATTGAAGACAAATTAGAAAAACGGGAATACTCAACAGTTCTTGCAGTCAGAACTTTCCTGGTTCAACGATCCTCTATCCGTATACTAAATAGATGACGGCCTTGGAGAAATGGGTGAGCTCCCCCCGATAGTTGTACCACCTTCTACTTAAGGAATCCAGCCATCTGAGGTTGTGGTATTTGCACCGCTTCTGGTGCCGGCGGCCTGTATCCAAGAGAACTATGAGGCCTAATTAGGTTGTACTGCCTCCTCCACTCCTCGATAATTACTCTGGCCTCAATAAGGGTGGTGAATATCTCTCCGTTTAACAGTTCATCTCTTAATTTGCCAATAAAAGACTCGATATAGCCGTTCTCCCAGGGGCTTCCCGGTTCGATAAAGAGCGTCTTTATCCCTAAATGAGTCAACCATTCCCGAACGGCTCTTGCCGTAAACTCAGGGCCATTGTCAGATCGAATGTGTTCCGGGATTCCCCGATGAATGAACAGATGGGCAAGCTGCTCCAGCACATCCTGTGATCTGATTCTCCTTGCAGCATAGATACACAAACACTCCCTGGTATATTCATCTATGATGGTCAGGATACGCAAAGGACGGCCGTCGGTAGTTCGCTCCATGAGGATGTCGTAGCTCCACACGTGGTCTTGCCTCTCGGGCCTTAACCGGATGCAGGAACCGTCGGTGAGCCATAGTCGCTTCCGTTTTGGCTGTTTCTGCGGGATCTTCAAACCCTCTCTTCTCCAGATCCGCTCAACCCGCTTGTGGTTCACATCCCACCCCTCTTGCTTTAGCATTGCCGTGATCCGGCGGTAGCCATATCTTCCGTACTCTGTGGCCAGCTCTACGATTCTTGCCACTAATCTCTCCTCATCGTTGGATGTCTTCGTTTCATACCGATGGGTCGATCTGGGTTGTCCCAATGCCCGGCAAGCTCTTCGCTCGGATACGTTAAGGGACGAGCACGCATGCTCTACGGCCCGTCTCCGACGTGCCGGGCTCAGAAGTTTCCCTTCACCGTCTCCTTCAATATGGCGTTGTCCAAGGAGAGATCGGCAACCAGTTTCTTGAGCCTTACATTTTCCCTCTCCAGTTCCTTCAGCCGCTTTGTCTGCTCAATACCCATACCACCGTACTCTTTCCTCCAGCGGTAGTAGGTCTGCTCTGATACGCCCAATTTACGGATAACTTCTGCCACATTCTGTCCCTTGTTGATGAGGATCTCCGCTTCCCGGAGTTTCTTGATGATCTGTTCAGGGGTGAAGCGTTTCCTGCTCATAACCTGCCTCCTCTGTAAGAATCATTCTTAAAATCCTAACATAACACCTGGACCAGTTTTTGGGGGGTAGGTCAATTTATAGGTTGCTGTGGGAGCAAACGGTCAAGGAAGGAGCCATCAATGGCTACGCCCACCTGATTGCACCCCCCGGTTTCCTGCTTGCGCCAGAGGACGGGATGGCCGTGGTTTTGCCTCACAATTTGATGCACTTCGTGGAGGTTCTGCAATTCAATCGAAGCGGCTACAAAACCTGGTATGACCTGCTCGCGCTTGGATTTCGGATAACCGCTACGGCGGGGAGCGACTACCCCTGCGGGGGACAATCCCTGCCCGGCCACGAGCGCTTCTATACGAAAGTCGAAGGGCCCCTGACCTACCCGAAGTGGATCGAGAGCGTGCGCCAGGGCCGCACCTTTGTAACGTCCGGTCCCCTCGTCGAGTTTCGAGTCAACGGCCAGGATATCGGCAGTGAGATCGTGCTGGACGACGTATCCACCGTGGAGCTGACCGGCAGTGTCGTTTTTGACCCGGATCGGGACGATCTGTTTGCCGTGGAACTGCTGCAGAACGGAAACGTCGTGAACCGGTTCTCCCGCGTCATGGGAAAATCAAAGATCGAATTCAGGGTCAAGCGTCGTGTCGATGAATCGTCCTGGTTCGCCGTCCGCGGCTTCGGTGCACGCATCGACGAGAACACATTCGTGAACCCGATAATCTTCAGCTCCTTCGATCCGACGAGCAATGTGCATACATCTCCAATCTATGTCTCGCTCAGAAACCAGCCAGGGATCGAGAAAACCGCACACTCCAAGGCGGTCGCACAGAGCTTCCTGGCGAGATTGAACGATCTCGAAAAGGTGCTCGCAGAGGACAACATCGAGGCGCTTGCCGCAAAGTTGTCAGACCCGAACATGGATGCCGTCCCGAAGGACGTCTTCCTCAAAAACAGGCAGGCTCTGCTCGACGAGATTCAAGTGGCCAAGAAGTTTTTCAAGTCAAGAGCGCAGTAAAGCCTGCTGGCGCTCCTGGTAGGGATGGGTCGAGGCGATCTCCGTGCTTTGGGGTCAGTTCCCATTTTCTCACTTTTATTGTCCTCTACCTCATCCAACATGGGGATATAAGAACTGACCCCACAAACGCTTCCCTCCCCTCGTCCGCACAATCTTCCCATAGACGAAAAAGGAGTTGACAACAGTCAGGAAATTATCTTAAATAAGAATATGTCCAAAATGTCTAAAGGGATGGAACTGGTGCTTCGCGAAAAAGGCGCGCGGATCACGCCGCAGCGGATGGCTATTCTCCGGGCTGTCGAGATATGCGGCAGTCACCCCGATGCGGACACCATCTACCGGCACGTGACGGCGACCTATCCCCATATTTCCCGGGATACGGTCTATCGTACGCTGGCGTTCTTTGAGGAGAAGGGGATCATCGGAGCGGTC
>CAYFXN010000025.1:0-8467 GCA_964347065.1 uncultured bacterium
GATACCTCCAAAAACCAAAGTTCAGAGTTCAGAGTTCATAGTTCAAAGTTAATAGTTCAAAGTTAATAGATTAAATTTCACAGCGAAAAGTTCACCGTTCAAAATTCTATATTTCCCGTTCCCCGTTCCCCGTTTCTCGAAACTCGAGACTCGAAACTCGGAACTTGTTTTCTATTCCGCACGCCGAATTCCGCATTACCCTAAATAATAGTTCAGAGTTCAGAGTTCAGAGTTCAGAGTTCAGAGAAAACTTCGGGTACCCCTCACACGCACCCGAAGAAAAGAGCCTTTTACGAACGTGTTCGATTGTTTCGAAATGAGTGGGCTATCAAAATCTTGCCGCACCTTTTCTGAGTTCTATCAGCACGAACTTGATAACGGATTTGAGGGACTCGAAAACACCGCTCCCCCTTGTCGCAATCGCCTCGAACTCGGGAACATTCCGATAATTCAAGAGGGCGTGAAGCTCAGAAACGGATGCGATACTCTGCAAATCCCTTTTGTTGTACTGAATGACAAGGGGAATCCTGTCGAGGTCGTACCCCTGCTCCTTCAAGTTCACCCGCATATTCTCGAAGCTCTCAAGGTTCGCGTCCATCCGTATCACCTGAGAATCTGCAACGAAGACCACACCGTCGACTCCCTTCAGGATCAGCTTTCTGCTCGCATCGTAGAAAACCTGGCCCGGCACCGTGTAGAGGTGAAACCTCGTCTTGAAGCCTCTCACATCTCCCAGCGAAAGGGGGAGAAAATCAAAAAAAAGGGTTCTCTCCGTCTCTGTGGCGAGGGATATCATCTTGCCCCGCGCTTCGGGCCTCATCTTCGAGTAGATATATTGGAGGTTGGTGGTCTTGCCGCACATACCCGGCCCGTAATAGACAATTTTGCAGTTTATTTCTCTTGCCGAATAGTTGATAAAGGACATAAGGGCCTGGTCTCTCTCTGCTTCACTTAAAGAGTCTGTCGATATCGTCGTCCGTCAATTCCTCGAAAATCATATCCTCATCTGTAAGCATTTCCTGGACCGAACTTATCTCCTCGAGTACTCTCACAACATCGCGGTTGGATTTCCTCACCCTGAGGCGGACGAGGCCCACCGGCGTTCGCGCATCGAAAATCGCAACGAGGATAACTCTGTTCTCGATGAGAGAGATGTGCATGTTGTCCTTCTCTCCCTGGTGGAAAAGGATGGAAAATTCCTTCTCGCCAATGAGTCTGGCAAGTCCCCCGGAGGCAGCGATATTTCCTGCGGCGAGGGAACCAAGCGCAGTGGTGTCATATTCGCCCTCCTCGCCCACGGAGCAGAGGAGCTGCCCGTTCTTATCGACGAGAAATACGACCTTTGAATGAGATTGAAGCAGAATCCTCCGCAAAACAGACTGGAGCTTCTTAAATTCCTCCTCTCTGATTATCAGATGGGTCCCTTCCACGCTTCCCCCTGACTCTGCCGTAAGATTTTTCACTCATTATATATTATCGAAACAGAATTAAAACTAAATTAATTGCCGAAAACAGATGATCGTCTGCCGGCTTCGGAAAATTTAAAATTCCACAACGTCCCCGCAACCGACATATGCGTCCGTCTTAGAGCCGTACCGCCCGCTTCCGGAGCGGACGTTGAAACCCGCTTCCCTCATTTTCTCAACTGTCACCGAGCCGGTGCAGTGGTTGCAGGCGAAAACGTCGACCCCGTATTTCTTCAATTTTCCTATGAGCGCATCGTGTTCGGGCTTCCACTCATCGAAGGGGCAAATATGGAGTCCACCATACACGCCGTAGTTCTTTCTCCCCGGAAACTCCCTGCCCGCGTATTCGAGCAGACCGAGTATCCCGGGATGACAGCATCCCGTCACCGTGACAACTCCCTTGCCCTCGAGATCTACGTAGAGGACCTGCTCATTTTTCACCCTCAGGAAAATGGAAACGTCGAAGGTGACGGAAAAGACGCCGGGAAACAACTCGTGCTTTCTCCCCGGAGACAGCTCCCTGACCTCTCCGGCGTGTCCGCTTTCAGATATCCTTCTCATGCCCCTTTTCGAAAAACCCTGAGGGATCGCGATGGCCACACCGGGGGAGAGCCTGCAAACGGAGTCCAGGCCAAAGAAGTGGTCCACGTGCTCGTGGGTTATGTAGACCAGGTCGATTTCCCCCTTTTTGAGCATTTCGTCCACACCCTCGCGCTTCAGCACATCCTCCACGTAGGCGGCATCCCATCCCACATCCACCAGGATCTTTCTCTCGGCTCCCTCCCCATCGGTTACCTCGAGAAGGTTCATGACGCCGGCGGCGTTTCCCTCCGTCCACCTCACATCGTACTGATCCGAATCGAGCCCTCCGGCATCTCTGATATCGAGCCGCATCCTCCCGTCATCCTTCCACGAAACTTCAGACAGACACCTGATTCTCATCCGCTTTACCGGCTTTGCCGCAGTGATCATTGCTCCTCCCTTCCGGATCAAACGTTAAATACGACGAGTCTGATTTCCGTCATCTCCTCTATGGTGAATTTTATGCCCTCACGGCCCAGCCCGCTGTTTTTCACTCCTCCGTAGGGCATATGGTCGACCCTGAACGTGGGTACGTCATTTATCATGACACCACCCACGTCGAGATTTTTGAAGGCATACATCGCCTTGTCCACATCTTTCGTGAACACGCCCGCCTGCAGCCCGTATATGGAATCGTTCACTTTCCAGATCCCCTCCTCGAAGGTGTCGTACGAATCGATGACGACGACGGGGGCAAAAACCTCGAGACATGAAACCTTCATCGTCCGGTCAACCTTCGTAATGACCGTCGGCGGGATCACGTTGCCTCTTCGCCTGCCTCCTGTCTCGACCCGTGCGCCCTCATCCTTTGCCTCCTTTATCCACGCCTCAACCCGCTTTGCCTCCTCGAGGGTAATCATCGGATTTACGTCTGTCTTCGGATCGAGCGGGTTTCCCGCCCGCAGTTTCTTCGTCCTGGCGACAAATTCCCTCACAAATTTCCGGTATATTTTCCTGTTTACGTAAATCCTCTGAAGGGATATGCACACCTGTCCCGAGTAAGCGAAGGCGCCGACGATGGATCTCGGGATGGCCAACGCAAGGTCTGCGTCGTCCTCCACCACGATTCCCGAGTTGGACCCGAGCTCGAGAATGGTCTTTTTCTTGCCACACCGCTCCTTTATCGACCAGCCGATGGTGGGGGAGCCCGTGAAGGTCACCATGGCGACCCTGTCATCGGTCACCAGCGCGTCTCCCACCACGGAACCCGAGCCCGCAACGAGATTGATGGCCTTCGGCGGCATACCTGCCTTCAAAAGGACCTCGATGAGCATGATGGACGTTATGGGGGTGACGCTGGCCGGTTTGTGGACGATCGTGTTGCCGGCAGCTATTGCAGGCGCAATCTTATGCGCAACGAGGTTGAGCGGGAAATTGAAAGGTGATATGGAGGCGACGACACCGATCGGGAACCTTTCGTAAAAAGCGATCCGCGACTCGGAACCGGTGGCAGCGCTCATGGGAATGGTCTCACCGTGAATTTTCATGGCCTCAACAGCGGCGAACTTGAATGTCTGCACAGCTCGGTTCACCTCACCGATGGCATACTTCCACGCCTTCCCCGACTCGAGGGCGATCATTTTCGCGAAATCCTCTTTTCTCTTCTCCAGGGTCTCGCTCGTTCTATACAGAATTCCCGCCCTCTCGTGCAAGGGCATCCGGGCCATAGCCGATCTCTCGGCGTAAGCGGCCCCTATCGCACGGGAGACCGTATCGGGAGTCGCATAGGGTACCTTCCCGACAACAGTCCCGTCATAGGGATTGACCACATCGAACTTCTTCCCCCGCCGAACCCACTTTCCATCAACATAGAGGGCTCCCTTTATCATGTCCGACCTCCTTTCATCGGTTGAACTTTTTATTTTCACCCCTTTTCCCGAACCGGGAAAGATCACTCTTAGCTATTATAGCCCGTTCCCTCCCGTGAAGAAAAACCCGTCCCACGTCCTCACCGGAGAAACAGGTAGGTGACCACGAGAAACGTGGGAACGAGTACAATGACGGAATAGATGAAATATCCAAAGAAGGAGGGCATCTTGACGGCGTTTTCCTCCGCTATGGACTTCACCATAAAGTTCGGAGCATTTCCGATATAGGTGTTTGCCCCCATGAAGACGGCACCGAGCGATATGCCCATGAGGATCCTCGCCGGAATCCCCACCACTTCGGGATTCGCCCCAAGCCCCTGGGCAAGCGAGAGGAACGTCAGGTAGGTGGGCGCGTTGTCGAGAAAGCTCGAAAGTGAGCCCGTTGCCCAGAAAAACTGCCACGGCTCGGTAACGCCGAGCTCCGCACCCCGTGCTTTCAGGATGAGCAAAGCGGGTATCATGGCCGCGAAGATCCCCGCGAAGAGCTTAGCCACCTCCTCTATCGGGTGATAGGTGAACTCATTCTCATCGCGCAATACTTTCGGCGTGATTTTGATGGATATGAGCGCTGCGATGACCATTATCACCTCCCGTATGGGCGGTTTGATAAATACGGCACCGAGAACACAGGCGAGGAGAAGAAAGTTGTATGCACCCTCCATCTTGATGGGCACCTTCTCCTTGGAGAGCTCTGCGCCGTGCATAGCCAGGTCCTTCCTGTACCGGAGCGTGTCCAGGACAAAGAAAATTGCCACCACGAGCGCCACCTCAAAAGCCCAGACGTGAACCAGGTTCTTGAGGGTCCAGAAGAAGGGGACACCCCTCAGGAAACCGAGAAAGAGGGGAGGGTCGCCTATCGGCGTCAGGGAGCCCCCTATGTTCGCAACGATGAAGATGAAGAAGATGACCACGTGGGAAAAGGACTGCCTCCACCGGTTCGCCCTGATGATCGGCCTGATGAGGATCATGCTCGCCCCCGTGGTCCCGAGCACGTTGGCGATGACCGAACCTATGAGAATAATGACGCAGTTGGAAACGGGAGAGCCCTTTATGGTTCCCCGAAGGAGTATTCCTCCCGATATGATAAAAAGGGCACCGAGGAGAATGATGAACGATGTGTATTCAGCTGCCGTGTGAAGGACGGCGTGGTAGTCTCTGTAGAGAAAGTAAGCGGCCACGGGAGCCCCGAAAACCGCCGCCACCTTCCCGTAGTGTTTCGCCCAGAAATGGGGCCGGAAAAGGGGAAAAAGGGCAATCGACAGAAGGAGCCCGGCAAAGGGCAGTACCCAGAGGACCGACAGCTCCCTCCCCAGGGCCACTTCGTCTTCCGAACAGAGGCCGAGGGCAGGCAGCACCAGAAAAAGGGCGAAGAGGAGTAAAATGGCAGAATACCTCCCGGGTGATTTGATTTTCATCGCTTCACATCCTCCTAATCGTGAATAAACAGGGAACAGGCGGGCTTATCGATGAGGGCATTGGTCAGGGTCCCGAAGAGATAGTCCTTCAATTTGCTCTCCCCCATTTTCCCCAGGATGAGCATGCCGATCTTCTCCGTTTCGACGAACCGCCTGAAAGCCGAATCCTTCTCGCCTTTGAGGTTCACCTCAACGACGTTCTCGAAACCGTGAAGCTTGAAGTAATCCTGGTAGGGGGCAAACCTCTTTTCTGGCCCCTCTTCCGTGGACACGTGGGAGAAGATTATCTTGCTCTTCGAAAATATCCCCAGGTGCAGGAAGGAGTAAACGGCGTGATTGGCATCCTTACCGAAATCCGAGGCGACGCCGATGACGTCGCCGTGCGGTTTCTCTCCGAAGAGATACAGCACCGGAATCTGGGATCTCGATATCACGTCGGGGAAAAAACTCGCCGACTCTTTCTCCTTTGCGTAGGAAAAGACGGATTCGCTGTGAAGGACGAGCAGGTCCGACCCGATGATCCGCTTCAGGATCTCATCACGGGGTGATCCTTCCGTCACCTTCCAGGTGTAGTCAACTTTCTTTTTGTCGAGATGCTTCTCCAGGGAACCGACGAAGTCCCTCAATCTCTCCTTCTCGTTGGTCAGGACCTTCTTGGCGGCTTCCTCAGCCATCCCGATCGCCCCGGGAGGAGCCCCGGAAAGACTGTCCTCGATCCCCTCGATATCGACGACCCCCAGCCCCTGAAGCGCGAATCGCCTCTTCGATACCATGGAGGCGAAAAAAGATTTTATCCCGTCGAACTTTTCGTTTCCCCCGAGAGGAAAAAGTATTTTCTGAAGCATTGAAACCTCCCCCCGAAACATCTTCCGGCAGTATTTTATCGCCTTGCCTGTCAGCGCCGGCCGACATGGACGAACGCTTCTTTACCGTCCACAGCAGGGCACGTCCCTCCGACGTCCGTGATGATTATATCAGACCGCCCGCCAGGCTAATTTGTCTCAACCCTTTCTGCGATGCCGGCACCATCGCCGGACTCTGACCCGGCGTGGAGCTGTCCTTCACTTCATATCCCCCGGGGAAGGCAACGGGGAACCGATCTGCAAAGCGGCTCCGTCCTTCACGCCGGCTCTTTCCTGCCTTCTTTGTATCTTCTCTTCCAGTCGAAACTGAACTTTCCCGGGCCTGCGCAAAGAACCATGAAGAGCCCCCCGATAATGGCAAGGTTTTTCACGAACATGATCGTCTGGACCCTGACGCTGAATTCGAGGTGGAAGATAAAGGTAACGGGTACAAGAAACAAAATAAGCAAAAGGGCACCCGCCCTTGTAAACATGCCTGTGATGAGAAACATGGCCCCCGCCAGCTCCACCAGTATGGCCAGGACGAGCCACATGGGAACTGCATGCATGTTGTGGGAAGCCATGGACTGTGATGTCTGAGAAAAATGGAATATCTTGTTGATCCCTGACTGGAGAAATATCTGGGCGATCAAGACCCTCCCCACGAGCAGACCAAAGCCGCGTATATTTTCCATGTGCAGGAGCCTCCCGCTGATAAACGCAATAAAGGATTAATACCAAAAAAATTTGCAAATCTCCACTTCCAATTTCTCCCGCAATCTCGGGACTGTGGACTCTGAACGCCGGACTCGTTTTTATTATTTGTCAATTCACCCGTAACAAAGTACATATATACTTAGCGGGTGCAGGCTTTTTCAAACGGGGCAAGCGAGGAAAAGAAGAGTAATGCGCCACAGAATAATCTCAGCCTTTTTCGCATGCATCTTCGCCCTGACTTTGCTTGCTGCACCGTACGTCCTCGGCTCCGGCAGTCTCCCGGACGGGACGGTAAGAATCGGCGTCATCGCACCCCTCACGGGCCCCTTCGCGTCGGGGGGAAGCTCTTTCATGAAAAGTCTGTCCATCGCGGCAAAAAGGGCAAACGAGGACTCCGGCCCATCGGGCAGAAGGGTTGTGCTCGTTCAGGGCGACTCCGAGGGGCTGGTTTCAAGGGCACGAAACGAAGCGTTGCGGTTGATAGAAAGAGAGAAGGTCCATTTTCTGATTGGAGCCTACCTCTCGGAGGAAACCATGGGGGTGATAGAGGTGGCGGCGAAGTACCGAATTGTCCTCATGGTGCCCATTTCCGCCACCGACGAGATTACCGATCTCGTCAAAAAGGATCCCCGCAGGTACCGGTACATTTTTAGAACCGGGTACTCCATCGCGCGCTGGGCATCCATGATCGGCGAATTCGTTGCCGCCCGGGGTTACTCACGTTACGCCTTCATCGGATCCCGGATCCGGTGGAACCGGGAACTCAGAAGATCCCTCAAAAAATACCTCGAGGAAAAGAATATCACGGAAGTCATCGCCGATTTCTATTCCCCAAAACAACCGGTGATAAAACCCCTTGCCCGGAAAGTTAAAGATGCAGCTCCTGAGATAATCATCGCAGGGGACCCGGGAATAAATGCAATCGAGGTCATCAAATCGCTCGAAATGATAGAATTTGGCGGGCCCCTCCTTTCAGTTGGTGGTACGCTCGCAGATGCCCGCGTAGTTGCGGAGCTCAGGCCGAACTTCCCCCTCTTCGCTCTCGCATCTTTCTTTCCGGGATCTTCGGATAGAGGAACAGCGTACTTCGACCGGTTCGAAAAAACCTACGGCTACACCCCTTCCGGCTACAGCGACACGTTGCCCGGAGACGCCCTGTCGATCCTCATGGAAGCAGTGAGCCGCGCCGGAGTTCTCGAAGGAGAACGGGTAGCCGCCGAGCTCGAACAAGGGCGATTCCCCGGTGCGGCGGGCATCTACTCCTTCGACAGCTTCCACCAGGCAACCTGGGGCTCTCACGAGCTCCCCGGTGTCATCATCAGGTGGAACAAAACTGCCTTCGAGCTGATTCACCCGGAAAAATGAACACCCTCATCCCTGTCATAATAGACGGCCTCTTCCTGGGAATTTCCCTCGCGGTCCTCTCGGCAGGCCTGGCAATCGTCGTGAACGTCATCAAGATCATCAACCTTTCACACGGCGCCTTTTTCCTTCTGGGATGTTACCTCGCCTACACCGCATCGCATCAGATTCACCACGCGGCCCTTATTTTCCCCGTCGCATGTTTCGGCCCGGCT
>CAYFXN010000025.1:8477-22180 GCA_964347065.1 uncultured bacterium
AATCACCCCGGCAAGCTAGACCACTTTGACTGGCCAGTGACTGCCAGACAGGCGAAACAGGCTCTGGAAGACTTCATCCGCAAAGCCATCGTGAGCCCCCTCAGAAAGGACTCCTTTGCTGTTTCCGTTTCAACCCTGGCGGTGGCAATACTGTTCGAACAGATCGCCCAGATACTCTGGGGGGACAGGGCCCTTTCCGTCCACCCGGGCAATCCGCTCACCCACATCGGAGGGACGGGAATTTACCGGTGGCACGTCAATGAGCTGATTTTCATTGTCCTCATCGCCCTGCTGTTTTTCCTCCTTTCCCGGACGAAGCTCGGTCTTTCCATGAAGATAACGGCCGAAGACGAGGAAATGGCAAAGAGCGTTGGAGTAGACACCGAAATGACGAGGGGGATTGCCTTCGCCCTGGCCTGCGGGCTCTCCTCCCTCGCCGGGTTGCTCACTGCACCGGCAGTGACGATCAGCCCCACCTCGGGGCGCATGCCTCTCATCGTCTCTTTGATCGTCGTGATCCTCTCGGGACACGAGCGGCTCCTCCCCGTCTTGCTCACCGGTACAGGGGTCGGGATCATCTCAAATCTGCTGGCGCATTTATTGCCTTCCTACGCGAGCTACACAGGGCTTTTGCTGGTAACCGTTCTTTTGCTCCTTGCCAAACCATCGGGCCTCTTCGGTTTCGACCTGGAGAGGGACTACTGAGGATGGGATGATGAAAAACTACAGCGTCCTCATATTCATCACCGGAATCATTCTCATACTTCCGGCCATGGGTATCAACACCTATTACCTTTCCATACTGGTAACATCCTTCATATTCGTCATTTTTATCCTGTCATGGGACGTAATCGGCGGCATATGCGGTCAGCTGACACTGGGGCAGGCGCTCTTTTTCGGAACGGGAACCTACACCTTTGCCGCGCTCTGCACGATCCTCGACATGCCTCCTCCGGCAGCATTCGCTGCCACCCTTTTCATCTCGCTTCTCCTGGCACTGGGAACCGGCGTATTCGCCATAAAATTGAGCGGGGCATTTTTCGCCCTCTTCACTCTTGCCCTTTGCGAGATGGCTCACGAGTTCTCCCTGAACTTTCCCTTTCGCTCATCGATCGATTTTTTCGTTGGTGGTGAGGGAGGGATCCCCCTATTCCGGGGCCAGGGAACCCTCGATCGGATATCCCTTCTGAAAGAATACTACCTCATCCTTGTCTTCGTGATACTTCTAATCACGGCTTTGCTGGGTCTTCTGCAAAAAACATGGGGGCTCGAGCTCAAATCCATCGCAGGGAACGAGATGCTCGCAAAGTCTTGCGGTATAAGAACCGAGAGGCTCAAGCTCATGGCGTACTGCGCCGCCGCGCTGATCGCCACGACGGGCGGCATTCTCTACGTCATTCACACCGGGAGGGCAACGCCGAGCGATTTCTCGATAGAGCTCTCTTTCCAGGCAGCGACGCTGGCTGCTGTGGGAGGGAGGGGAAAGATAACGGGCCCGGCACTTTCGGCGTTCGGAATCACCGCGATATTTTCGATGCTGCACATATCACCCGTCATCCGGATGACCGTCTACGCCCTCGTGCTGCCCGCAATGCTCCTGGGCTCTTCTTTTCCGCTTTTTCCGCAACGGAAACGTTTGTAACGGATTGGATGATAAACCATGGAAACCCACATCATAAAAGCAGATAACCTGGAGAAACGGTTCGACCATTTCAGGGCCCTGAAGGACGTGTCGGTCTTTCTTTCCGAGGGGGAAATATTGGGAATTACCGGGCCCAACGGCTCTGGAAAAACCACCCTGATCAACATAATTTCCGGTTTGCTCAGGCCTGACGGCGGTAAGATCTTCTATCGGGAGGAGGAAATAGGCGGCTTGCCTATGGAAGAATTCGTTCGCCTCGGCATCGCGAGAACGTTTCAGATCCCTCTGACATTTCCCGGGTTCAAGGTCATGGATTGCATCAGACTGGCGGCCTCCCGGACGGTAAGAAGAGGAAAGGAGCTGGAAGAATACGTGGCGAACATAATGGAAAGTACGGGTATTGAAAATCAGGGTAACCTCCTGGCGAGCAAGCTTTCTCAAGGTTCCCTGCGTCGCCTCGAACTCGCCCGCGCACTTGCCACGGATCCCCGCGTGCTCCTTTTGGACGAGATTTTCTCGGCCCTCTCGCTCACGGACCAGCAGGAGATGGAGAAACTCGTAATGAGGTTGAACCGGGACAGGGGTATCTCATTCATCATCGTCTCACACAATCTCATGATGATAGAGGAGCTCTGCCAGAGGGCGCTGGTTATCGACCACGGAAAGGTGATTTACCAGGGAGAACCAACATCTGCGCGCAATGCAGTTCTCGACGGGTAACGGGCATGTTGAAGGTCAGCAACCTAACGGTCGAGTACGAAGGGGTAACTGCCCTTCGGTGTATTTCTGAAAGTTTTGCGATAGGGCGATTGTGTGCCGTCTTCGGACCGAACGGTGCCGGCAAAACCACCCTCCTCAAGGCAATTGCCGGTCTCATCGATATAACGAGGGGAAATATCTTCTACAACGGCGAGGAGATCACCTCACTCTCACCGGTAAAGAGGGTGAAGATGGGAATTCAGTACATCCCGGACCGGGCGAGGGTTGGGATGAAGATGACGGTGGAAGAGAACCTTCGCATCGGTGGTTTTCTGCGGAAGAAAGATGAGGTGACCAGGTCACTTGATGAGATATTCACCCTGTTTCCCGAGCTCGCGGAACAGAGAAATGCCCCCGCCGGAATTTTAAGCGGAGGGCAGCGACAGGTGCTGGTCATCGGTCGGGCATGCGTGTCCTCGCCGCGGATCATGCTGTTTGACGAGCCCTTTTTCGGCCTGTCGCGAAAAACGAGGAATGTGATCGCAGAGCTTCTCCGGGGGCTCAAAAAGCGGGGAATTACGCTCATCATCGCGGAGCACGACGTGGAGGAGATACTGCCGATATCAGACAGTTATCTGGTGTTTCTCGGCGGGGAAGTGGTCAGCAGGGGAGAGGGCGACAGACACGTGCCGATCGAAGAGCTCAAGAAGACCTTCAGAAAAATTTACCAATCGGGGAGGAGCTGTGGTGAGGAAAAAACGGGGAAATGAAGAAAAGGTAACGCTGGAAATACAGCTATCGCGGTACCTCTTTTCCCGGCTTACGGATTTTTGCCGGGACCAGAAAATCGAGGCATCCACTGTGGTGGAGCGAGCCCTCGAGGAGTACTTTCATATGGGGGACATAGCCCATTAAAACCAGTTTAGAGTTTAGAGTTCAGAGTTCAGAGTTCAGAGGAAAACCGAAAGCAAAGAGCAGAAAGCAGACAGCAGAAAAACCGAAACCCTGGTAACTCGAACAGCTAAGGATCCGAAGTTCCGGAAAACCGGAAGTTAGGAAGATGAGAAGTTAAGAGGTTGAGGTGTTTAGTGTCGCTTTGCTTCTGAGCTTCGGAATTACCTAACTTTTGAACTGTTTGGGTTCTGATCTTTGAACCCGGAACTGATTTTCAGCTGATTGGTTCGGATCTGTTTGGTTTTTAACTCTGGACGCTGAACGCTGAACTATGGACTGGTTCTCAGTTGGCCGCTTCGCTTATGAGGGCGCTCGTCTTTTGCCCTCTCTCTGCATCCCTTTGATATTTGAGCTCGGCCAGCTCTTCCTTGAACGGTTCTATGGAGAATGAACGGGGATCCGATAGGTACCCATCGATGACATTTCGGTAGAGCCGCACCATCCGGCCGACGAGTATGGTGGAATACTCCCTTCCCTGTATTTTGAGGGTGTCGACACCGGCGTCGATCAGGTCGGGAATATCGTCAAAGATAAAGTAGGCCCTGTTCGAGAGCACGATTCCCTCTCTTTTTTCCTCCCCCTCCCGCGTAACTTCCCAGTTTGTCAGGCAGATCCGGTAGCAGAGCCCTCCCCTGTTCGGAGAGCCTTCGAAATGCTTTTTGCCGTATTCATCCTCTGCATAATCGAATTTGGTATAGGAGGACATGGTGCATCTTCCGAGGAAGGTGTTACAGGTAGTTGCGTGGACCAGGACCTCAACTCCCACACCGGCTTTCTCTCTTAAATTTCCCAGGCACTTCAAGGGCATCCTGCATTCGGTGACCACCTGTGTGGCGCCCGCATCGCGATAGAAGCGGGCATCGAGGTAGTTCACGATGGTGCACCCGACACTGGCATGGATCGAAAGTCCCGGAAATTTCTCTTTCGTCAGCCGCATCAGGCCCGGATCGGTGAGAATAATATCGTCAATGGGATAGGAGGCGAATTTATCCACCTTCTGAAGGAAAGCCTCGACTTCGTTGGAATGGGGCAGGGTGTTTATTGCGACGCGAATCTTCTTGCCCCTGCTGTGAAGATAATCGGCGCACTTTTTGATCGTATCATCGTCCATCTCGTAGATGGCCCGCCTCCTCGACCACCCGTAAGCGCCCACGTACACCGCATCAGCGCCGTTATCGGCACAGGCTTTCACCATTTCGAAAGACCCGCCTGATGCGAGAAGCTCAACCATTTCGGCAGCACCCCCAAAATTTTTAGCGTTTTATTTTACCATACGTGGTGCGAAATTTCCTCCCCTCTTCTGTCCACATAGGTGCGACCGGCGCGCCCGAAGAGGTATCCGTTGCAAAATCCCAGGCGGGAGTGTTTCTCGAGAATCCTCCTCCAGTCGTCATCCACGGAATAATCGCCGGCAAGGGCTCTTTCCAGACCCCGCCGGTAGACCATTCCCACTTCGCTTCGATACGCCCCGGTTTCGTAACCCGACTCTATCCTGAAAGAGCGGAACCCTCGCCCAAGTACCCTGTCAAGATGCTCGAGGAGACACAAATCGAGGCCTGAATATATGCCTCTTCCCACGTGCTTTATGGTCCAGTCCCGCGTTTTGAGCCACGCAGGAGTCAAACAGGCCTCCGGGCAGTCATCTCTCTTTATTTCCTCATCGAGGAGGTAGCAATCCGCCACGATGCCCAGGGGAATCTTGCCGTGGAGGGTAACCGACACGTCCACGGGAGACTCCCTCTCTATGGTCTCCATCTCATCGAGGCCAACCTCGACGTTGGGCCTGACTCTCACGACGCCATATTCGTTCAGCAAGGATGCGGCAACCTGGGTGTAGATGTTGGCGAATACGCCTGCCTCCGCCGGGATCTCCGGGAGTTCACGGGAAGCCTTGTAGAGCAGGCCGAGGTTATGAAATTCCACCCCGTCGACGCCCGTTTCCCTGGCAATCTGAAATATCATTCCCACCTTTTCCAGCTCTTCCCCCCGGGGAGCCGTGGGAGTGGTGAGGTAGATCTTTTTCCCCTCTCTCCTGAGTATCTCAGCAGCTGCGGATACGTCGTCGGGGGACACCAACAGGTTCCCCTTGTGGAGCAAACAATAGGGGTTCCCAAGGTAAAAGGAGTCGTACGGCGACAGATCCGTCTCCTTCACCTGTTCCAGGTCGAACAGATCCGTCGAGAGCTCGATCTTTGTCTTTGTGGATTGCCGATCAACCATGATCTCAGTTTCACCCTGTGAGAGAAAATGTATTATACACCTCTTTTCACAGAATGAAAAACCGCGGAAAGGTGCCGGCTTTGGGGTATTTACCTGGCAGCTACAAGCTTTCCAGGAAAATCCTCATTTCAAACTCATCAAATTTATTCGGGGGAACGACCAGATCATAGAGGAACACGATCCGGGATCCCTGATAGACTTTTTCAACGCCGGCCTCGGAGAGGGAAAAAGTTTCAATGGGGCTGAAGATGACGTCACACTCTTTTTTCCCCTCGAAAAACATGGTGAACCTCTGCCAGCCGTCGAATATACCGAAAGCGGTGATCCCGGAAAGCGTGCCCTTTTCCCCGATCCGGACCTCTTTGCAGTCAACAGGGTAGCTCACGAAATACCTGTCGTCTTCTTTGGGAGCCAGAAAATTGACGTACCAGACGTTTCCGTACCTGCAGGGGAAGGGGGTGCCCTGCCGGTTTATGAGCCTCACCCGCACCCTCACCTCCTCCCTGACTCCCTCGATGAAGATAATCTTCTCCAGATCTACCGGGATCCCGTCACCGGAGCAGTTAAGTTCGACCTTGATAGCCCCCTTTTCCTCGCTCATCATGCAGGAAGGACGCCCCGCATGGTTCACACTCTCAAAGAGCGGGCGTGCGCTGCCGTCCAATATGTCCTCCGAGAGGGCAGCTGGCTCGTAGATCTCGTCCCGGAACGATCGAAGGGGGAACCTGTCATAGACCAGGTCCGTTGCCGAAATACCCTCTTTCAGTACCAGCGTGTCGTGTATGCTCCCCGTTCCGCTATCGGCATAATTCACGGTAACCCCGCGGGTGATCCCCTGATGATATCCTTCCCTGCGCCGCGAAAGAACGTTCAGGGTATTAAAACACCTCTCGATAAAAGAGAGCTCGCTGATCGAAAGGCCGTCGGCGGGGTGGATCATCAGTCCCACCTTCGGGTTCCTCATGAGCACCTCCTCCATCCCGTCGCTGTCAATGTCACCCCGTTTCACTTCCGTCCAGAGCCTTTTCCTCTTTCTGATGACATTATCGGCTATCTTTTCGGCCCTGATGAGGTTTCTGTACACCGAATCACGAAGATGGGGGAGATAGAGCCCTCCGAAAATCCCGTGCCAGTATGCATCGTTGTTCTGGGATCGGTAAAGGCTGTCCCTCATGGCGTCTGTCTCGGCAGATGTAGCCTCCGATTTCGCCCGCTTCACCTTCTCTGAAACGAGCAGCATTTTCTTGTGCATCTGGTTCGATTCCGAATATTTAGCGAAGAAGTTCCTGAAGTAGCCCCCGTGCACGTAATCCTCAAGATCCCCCAGGTTGCCGGACCTCCTGTCTTTCAACAGCTCGCCGAAGCGCCAGGCCCGGTCGGGAGGCAGCGTCCATTCGCCCATCTCGGGGTATGAGCAGGTGGGGAGGTACACCCTGCCCTTCGGGGGTACCCTTTCCGCGTATTCCCCGAACGTGGCCGTACTCAGCCAATCCCGGTTGTGAACGATAAGCTCGAAAAATTTCTTGAGCCACCCCGCTTCGTAGACGTGTTCGTGGGTATGGGGCCACACGCCGAGCTTCTCCCCGTCATCGGCAAATATCGCCGCAGGGCTCTTCTCCTCCCATTCGGCAAGGTTCTTTAAATAATCGAAGGTCTTCTGCGGCTCTTCGAAGGGTATGGTGTATCTGAGGTACTCAAGACCCGGGAATACCTTCACGGAGTACCCGTTGTATTCGTTGATAAAATAACCCGTCAGCTCCTCCCTCGCCGAACCCCCTTTCACAAAGTGATAATCGTCGAGGGGAAGATATTCCACCCCTGCCCTCTTCAGGGTCATGGCAAGCTCGGGCTCCCAGACCCTCTCGGCGAGCCAGATGCCCCTTGGCCTCCTTCCGAACATCCCCCTCACCTTTCCCGCCATCATTTCTATCTGGCCGATCCTGTCGCGCTCAGGCAGTAGGGGAAGGAGGGGCTCGTACATCCCCCCGCCCAGTATCTCCACCTGGCCCCTTTCGATGACCCGCGAAAGGAGCGACATGAACTCCTCTTTTTCCTCAGCCAGCCAGCTCAAGAGATACCCCGAATAGTGGAGGGTAACCTTCACCTCGGGGTACCCGGCCAGCATTTTGAGGAAGGGTAGGTATGCCCTTTGATAGGCTTCCTCGATGACGTGGTCGAAATTCCCCACCGGTTGATGATTGTGGAAACTCAGGAGCAGATAAACGCTATTTTCCAATTTCACTCCCCCTTCACGGTTCAGAGTTCAGAGTTCATAGTTCAGAGTTCATAGTTCAGAGTTCGTAGTTACCAACCTAAAAGCACTAATCATGTTCTCAACCTCGGAACTTCGGATCCTCGGATGTTCGAGCCTTCTGCTGTTCTGCTTTCTGATGTGCTGATGTTCTGTTGTTCTGGGGTTTCATTCCGCACTCCGCATTCCGCATTTCCAATCTTACCAATCTACTCCACTTCCTGCGCGTACTCTATGAGAACACCAAAGGTGTCCTTCGGGTGGATGAAGGCGACCCGGGTACCGTGGACGCCGCTTTTCGGCTCTGCGTCGATCATCCGCACCCCCCTTGCGCTGGTAACGGATATGGCCTCTTCGATATCTTGCACCTTGAAGCAGACGTGGTGGATCCCCTCGCCCCTTTTCTCGATGAACTTTCCAACGGGCCCGTCGGGAGACGTGGTGGCCAGGAGCTCTATTTTTGTCTCGCCCACCTGAAAAATCGCCGTTTTCACCTTTTGTTCCTCCACCGTCTCAAAACCCTCAAGGGGAAGGCCGAGCACATCCCTGAAAAATGCGACGGCCCCGTCGAGATCTCTCACCGCTATACCGAGATGCTGGATCTTATCGATCATGATTCTCCTCCCGATTTTCTTCCCCCATCGAAATTATACCCCTCTTTTCGAGCAAACGGTACGTCCCCATCTGAATTCCCCCGAAATCCCCGTTCGACATGAAGAGAAACAGATCCCCCCTCCTTCCCTCCCCGGCGAGATAGTGAGGTACCTGCGTAAGATCGTCAAAAGCCAGCGCACTGCCTCCCATCTCCTTTATCAAAGCGCTCACGCGCCCGGGGGAAAAACGCTCTTCGTCGGGCACGGCGGCTGGATTGTGAGGAGGGCAGATAAGCGCAAGGTCCGCCCGTGAGAGAGCCTCGGCGTATTCCCTCTCGAATATGTTCCTCCTCGATGTGTTCGACCGCGGCTCGAAGATTGCCACGAGCCGCTCGGGCCGGTAAAACCTCCGACTCCCCTCTACCGTCTCCCGCACGGCAGTCGGGTGATGGGCGAAATCGTCCACCAGGCATATTCCGCCAACCTCTCCCAGAAGCTCCTGCCGCCGCCTGACGCCGAGATATCCCTTTGCTGCGTCGAGAGCTTTTTCCATGGGGATGCCCATGCTAACAGCGCAGATAACCGCCGATAGCGCATTTGCCAGGTTGTGCTTCCCGGGTATCATCGAGGCGATCTCAAAGGAACGCTCGCCCCAGGTGGCGCGGGCATTCGCCTTCTTTCCGTCGGAGGTTTCCTCCTCGAGGAAAATATCGGCATCCCGGAAACGGGTCGAATAGGTCAGCACCCTGCATCGGGCGCTCGAGAGAACATTTTTGACCTCCCCGTAATCGCTGCAGGCGACGATGAGCCCATCCTCCGGCACCATTCCAACCAGGTCCAGAAAGGCCCGCTTCAACGAAGAGAGATCGGGATATATGTCCGCATGGTCGTACTCGATGCTGGTGAGAATGAGATAGCGGGGCATGTAGTGGTAGAACTTGGCTTTCTTGTCGAAGTAGGCGCTGTCATACTCGTCTCCCTCGACGACGAAATATTTCCCCCCACCCGCCGCTGCGGGAACGTTGAAATTGAGCGGTATTCCGCCGACGAAAAACGAAGGGTCCCAGCCGGCGTGGGTCAGGAGATGTGCCATCATGGATGTGGTGGTTGTCTTTCCGTGGGTCCCCGCAACGACGACGGAAATCTTGTCCTTCATGAAGAACTCGGAAAGAGCAGAGGGCAGGGAGTAGGTCTTCAGGCCGGCCCTCGCAACTTCCACCACTTCGGGATTTTCCGAGGTGACGGCATTTCCCACAACCACGAAATCAGCGTCGCGCGGGACATTCTGTGCCGAATAGGGGGTGCGCACGGGAACACCGATTTTTCTCAAAAAGTCGCTTACGGGAGGATAGACGGCCCTGTCGGAGCCGTCAACCTGGTAGTCGGCTTCCTTGAACAGGTGGGCCAGAGCGCTCATCCCCACACCTCCCACCGCTATCATGTACACTTTCCCCTTCATAGGCCGAGGTACTCCCACCCACTGTCATGCAGCTGCCTCCGAACCGTGTTGAACTGCTCCATATCGCCGTTGTAATACACCCTGTTTGCGAGAAACACCATCCCCGTTCCCTTGGCAAAATCGAGCCAGATCGAAACGCCGGTAAACCCCAGGTGGCCTCCGCTGTGATCTGAGAAATACCGCCCCGCAAGGGAGTCTTGCAGCGCCGGAATGTCGAAGCCGACCCTCCGCCTGCTGCCGGATCCGTCCCGTACCTCCTCCAGAAGAAAGGACAGCTCCCCGGAGCCGATTATCGAGCTCGTACCCGAGCGGCAGCGGAAGAGCTCTCTGCCCAGCCGCTCCAGGTCGTAACCGGTTGAAAAAAGGCCGGCATGGCCCGATACCCCGCCGAGGACATAGCAGTTGAGGTCCTCCACCTCACCGACGATTCCCCTCCCGCGCAGCGGGCAGAACCCCGCCGACACGAACCTTCCCGTCTCGCACTGATGGTACCTCGCTATGGGCGTGAAGCAGGTATCTGAAAGCCCGAGCGGCCCGGTAACGTGGACCTCAATGAGTTTTTCAAGATATGAGGCCGATAGGTGTTCGATGATAAAGCCGAGGAGGATGTAACCCGTGTCGCTGTAGCGGATCCTCCCGGCGGGCCTGTGGGCGAGGGGTGCGTCCAAAATCTCGTGAGCCACCATTTCTGCGGCTTTTCCTCTTTCCCTCAGCGCGATTTTCCCCTCCCCGGAGACGAACTGTTGGTACAGGGGCAGGTAGTCTGGGAGGCCGGACGTGTGCGAGAGAAGCATGCGGAGCGTTATCTCCCCCTTGTCCGGGGGGGGATCGAGAAATGCCAGGTCCTTCAGTTTCGTCTCCTCCGACAAGACCCCCTCTGTCCTCAACCGGGAAAAGATCAGGGCCGTGAATATTTTCGTGATGGAGGCAACATCGAAGATCGATGAGATGTTGCACTCTCCCGCTGACGTCTCGAAGCGCGTCGCTTCCGCATCGAAGACGCGAAACGTTGCTGCCTGAAACAGGCGCCCTGTGATGCCTTTTTCCAGTATCGCCGAAATCTCTTTCATGCACCGTCCCTTACGCTGAAAATGGAGACGCGAGGAATGTCAGCGTCCCCCTGCCCTTTTCTGTCCGTATCTCGCCGGTAACGCCGAAGGGAACCGGCATGTTTTCCCCCTCGTGGCCACCGGGAAACCCGCAGAAGAGGGGAACACCCGCAGCTTCGCATTCGCCGGCCACGATCTCCTCTAAAAGGGCGGGGTCGCCTCCTTCGACGGGAACGAAGCGCCCCATGAGCACCGCCGACAGTTTCCCCAGGTTTCCCGAGAGGCGAAGCTGGGTCATCTTCCTGTCGACACGGTAGGCCTTTTCATCCACCTCCTCCAAAAAGAGGATCCTTCCCGTGAAATCTGGTTCAAAGGGAGTGCCCATCAGCGAACAGAGGACGGAAAGGTTCCCCCCGAAGATCTTTCCCCTCACGGGGTCCCCATGGCCACGGCTTCTCAGGTTTTCGTACGTGACGAAGGGATAGGAGATATCGTCCTGCAAAAACCGAACGAGGAGGTTCGTGTGACAGATATCCTCTCTGAGTGCCGCTTCCGTTGCCGGCATACAGGCGTGAATAGCGGGAATTTCAAGCTTCGTCGATACGTAGGAGATAAGCGCGGTGGTATCGGAGAAACCGATGATGGGGCGTGGATGGTCGGTAAGAGCGGTAAAGTCAATCTGATCCAGTATCCTGAGTGTCCCGTAACCTCCCCGGGCAACGAAAATGGCCCGGATATCATCCCGGGCCAGGAAATAATTCAGTTCCTCCGCCCTTCTCGAATCGCTGCCAGCAAGGTACCCGCTTCTCGTCAGAATGGTCTCTGTCCACTCGACGAGAAGACCCTGCGCCTCGAGAACGGCCCTGCCGCACTCCAGAAGTTTTTCATCCACCGGTGAGGCCGGAGCGACTATCGCCACCCGGTCACCCTTTCCAAGAGACCTCACCTTCACCTCCTGCATCATTTCTGCGATGGGGCAGTACGTACAGTATGCTGGCCAGCGTGAAAGGGCGGCGCCGGCAAGAGCTACCTTCGCCCCATCGTCTCGATTCGCATCGAAGAAAACGTACCGTCTTCCCCTGCCGCCCATTCCCGCGTTCTTTACGTATATGCCGAATCCGTCACGAACGATCGGATGGTTGATCTGCACCCTGCCTCCGGATACGGCCTCGGTGCCCTTAAATAGATTTATATCAGCAGAAAATTCAACTTGATAGCCCCTATCTTACATTTTCCGGTCCACCCCGTTTACCCTCAGGCTGTAGGGAAAAAGTTCAGAGTTCATAAATAACCCATATGGTAATGCGGAATTCGGATTTCAGAATGCGGAATGAAAAACCGGAACAACAGAACAGCAGAGGACCAGAACAACAGAAAGCAGGTAATGGCTCGAACATCCGGTGTTCCGAAGCTCCTTGAAGCCTGAAGATGAGAAGGTGGGAAGTTTAGAGGCTATAGAGGTTGAGATTTGATGAACATCTGCTTTCTGAACTTCTGGTTTTTGTTGGACTATGAACTTTGAACTCTGGACTTTGGACGAACAATAGGCATAGTTTTCTGCAACAACCAATATTGTTGTATACTCATAGGTGCACATTTGATTGGAGGGCCGCGATGGGGAAGAGCCTGTTCGTGAAAGACCTGAAAAACATGGAAAGCGCGCTCATCTTCACGGAAAACTTTCTCGTGACGAGCAAGTCGGTGCTGAAGACAAACGCGGGCAAACCCTACCTGAGCCTCACCCTGAAGGACGCGTCGGGAGAGATCGACGGGCGGGTCTGGGACAACGTGGACCTCATATCGGCGCGGTTTGGCAGCAACGACTACGTGAGCCTGACCGGATCCCTGGTGACACACCAGGGGAGGCACCAGGTGAAGATCCTCGATATCAAAAAGGTGGAAGCAGAACAGATCGACCCCGGCGATTTTATACCCTCAACGGCAAAATCGATCGACGAGATGTGGGGGCGTATCGAGAGTTTGATCGCCTCCATCGGCGATAAAAGCCTGAAGAGCTTTCTGAAAGAGCTATTCTCCTCGTCCGAAATAGCAAAGAAGGTCAAAACGGCTCCCGCGGGGAAGGTGCTCCACCACGAGTACATCGGAGGGCTGCTGGAACACGTCCTGTCCGTCGCCGAAATATGCGATTTCCTCTCGAAACACTACCCGGAAGCGAACAGGGACATGCTCATTTCCGGTGCGCTGCTGCACGACATCGGGAAGATCTACGAGCTCTCCTACGACAGGGCAATCGATTACACGGACGAGGGGAAGCTGATCGGCCACATCGTCATCGGCGCAGAGCTGATCACAAAGCTGGAAGAGAAGAAAAAGCTCCTCGGGAAAGAGAAGGAGATGCTCCTGAAGCACATCATCCTCTCCCACCACGGCGAGCTGGAGTTCGGCTCACCGAAACGGCCCAAAACCCTGGAGGCACTGATCGTCCACTTCGTGGAAAACTTAGATTCCAAGGTGGGCGCATTCCTTTCGGTACTGGAAAAAGCCGATGGAGACGAGGCCTGGTCGGACTACCAGCGGATGTTCAACCGGTTTCTCTATGTAAAGAGGGATGAGGAATAAGTCAGTTCAGAGTCCAGCGTCCGGAGTCAGAAAACCAGAACATCAGAGGATCAGAAAGCAGAACAACAGAAGAGCAGAAGTTCCGAAAAACCAGAAGATCAGAACATCTGAAGCTCAGAGATTCAGCAAATCTAAACTTCTCAACTTCATAACTTCTCAACTTCTTGGGTATTTATTCCACATTTCGAACTCCGCATTGCCATTTGGTGCCATGTTGCTGCTCTATGCTTTCTGATGTTCTGCTCTCTGTTTTCCT
>CAYFXN010000026.1:0-21181 GCA_964347065.1 uncultured bacterium
TTCCCCTCGCAAACGGGTATTTTCCCGGGAAACCCAACTTTTCATCATAGGATTCATGATGAATGTGAAATGGCACATAAACCCGCTCAAAATCGTATCCAGAGGTGCTCTTGAAAAAATCCATCCTTTCATTTGCATTTTTCAACGACTCTGCAAGCGTCTCTTTCTCCCAGCGACGAAAACCCTCCATGATTTTTTTCATTGTCCTCTTGTCCATTCTCACCGCCTCCTTACTCGATGAGGAGCAGCTTATCCCCCCCATTAACAATCTCTCCCTCTTGCACGAACACCTCTTTCACCTTTCCCGGGGCTTTCGCTTTGAACTCGTTCTCCATTTTCATGGCTTCTATGATCACAAGCCCCTGATTTGCCGCAACCTCCTCACCCTCCATCACGAGGACCCGGACAACCTTACCGGGCATCGGGGCGTCGATGAACTGTTTCCCCCCCTCTGCCACATCCTTGGCTCTGCTCAAAGCTTTTTTCTGCTCATTCAAGACTTTCAGCGGATACCTGTCACCCCTGATGAGAACCTCGATGTCTTCGTCGGAGACGACGAGATCAGCTTCATATACCTTACTGTCAATTACGATCGACCAGGCATCCCGTTCCACTTTGTGGGCATCGACCTGTATCTCCCTGTCATCTATATGTATCTTGAACTGTGCTATACCCGCTTCCGTAACGCCAATTATAATTTCGTTATCACCCATGCTAACGTAGTAATTCATCCTCTCCTCCTGTCAGAACTTCCTTCCGAAACCGGGACGGAAAGAGCACTTCCAGAGTGAAACCTCTCCTCCACCCTTTCCCTCGGCCGATTGCAGCGCATCTCTCTTTTCGCTGAGATATTGCTCGATAGCCCCCACTACCATCGCCACCTCGGTGTTTTCTGGAATACGTTCCTCCTCTTCTTTGGAGAAAACCTTGTCAATATAGTTCGTATCGAAATCACCTTCGATGAAGTGTCTGTTATTCATTACCCGGATGTGAAACGGAACAGTTGTCTTGATTCCCGTGAGAATATATTCTGCAAGAGCCCTTCGCATTCTGCTGATCGCCTCTTCTCGATTTATCCCCCAGACAATCAATTTGGAAATCATGGGATCATATTGAATAGGAATCTCGAAGCCCTCGAATACGCCAGAATCATCCCTGACACCCGGGCCGCCCGGTATTCTCAGGGATTCAATAACACCCGGGCAGGGGAAGAAATTTCTATCGGGGTCCTCGGCATATATTCGACACTCTATGGCATGTCCTACCTGTTTCACCTCATTTTGCCTGATTTGGAGCTTTTCCCCTGCTGCAATCTTAATCTGTTCCTTGACGATATCGATGCCGGTAACCATCTCCGTTACGGGGTGTTCAACCTGAAGCCTCGTGTTCATCTCCAAAAAGTAGAAATTCCTGTCCTTGTCCATGAGAAACTCCACTGTTCCCGCACCTTCATACTGGACCGCTTTCGCCGCTTGGACTGCAACTTCGCCCATTTCGTTCCTGATCTTATCGTCGATAAAAACAGATGGGCTCTCTTCTATGACCTTCTGATGTCTCCTCTGTATCGAACATTCCCGCTCGAAGAGATGAATGGTGTTGCCGAATTGATCCGCCAAAACCTGAATCTCGATGTGGCGGGGCTTTTCTATGTATTTTTCGATATACATGGAATCATCACCGAATGACGACTTCGCCTCGGACCTCGCCATCCTGATGGCCGATCTCATCTCCGATTCGTCGCTTACCATTCTGAGACCCTTGCCGCCACCCCCGGCCGTCGCTTTCAGCATGACCGGATAACCCACCTGCTGCGCTATAGAAAATACTTTCTCTTCCGTCTCAATCGCCTCCTTCGTTCCGGGAACAACGGGGACTCCCGCCGCTGACACGGTCTGACGGGCAAGGGTTTTGCTTCCCATAATTCGCATTGCCTCGGCGGATGGGCCGATCAACTTGATATTCTCCCTTTGCAGTTCGGAAGCAAAATCGGGATTTTCCGCGAGAAACCCGTAACCCGGATGGATCGCCTCGGCCTTTGACTTCTTCGCAACCTCAATAATCTTCTCCGTGTTCAGGTACGATGCGCTCGCCTGAGGTGGCCCGATCCGATATGCGTAATCGGCATATCGAACATGGAGAGCATGCCGGTCGATATCAGAATAGACGGCAACCGACTCAATACCCATCTCCCTGCATGCCCTGATAATCCTGACGGCAATCTCTCCTCTATTGGCTATGAGTATTTTCGAAAACATTGGCGCCCCCGGATTTTATAGTGGTATGTTTCCATGTTTTTTTGGTGGGTTCTGATCCCGTTTCGTCTTCAGCATATCAAAAGCCCTTATGAGCCTGGGCCGTGTATCTTCGGGCATTATCACTTCATCGATGTAACCGAGCTCGGCAGCTTTGTATGGATTAGCGAACTTTGTCCGGTATTCTTCCACGAGCTCATCTTTTTTCTTTACGGGGTCTTCAGCCTTGAGGAGTTCATGCCTGAAGACGATGCTGACTGCCCCTTCAGGCCCCATGACGGCTATTTCTCCCGTGGGATAGGCAAAGTTGATATCCCCCCGTATGTGTTTCGATGACATAACACAGTAAGCCCCACCATAAGCTTTTCTCGTAATCACGGTAACCTTCGGTACCGTTGCTTCCGCATAAGCATAGAGCAGTTTTGCACCATGCTTGATTATTCCGCCAAATTCCTGGGAGGTCCCGGGGAGAAAACCCGGAACATCTTCGAACGTCAAGAGTGGTATGTTGAAAGCATCGCAGAACCTGACGAAACGTGCCCCTTTTATCGATGCGTTGATATCGAGGCAACCGGCAAGCACCGAGGGCTGATTTGCAATGACACTGACCGCCTTTCCACCGAGCCTGGCAAAACCGATTACGATGTTCTTGGCAAAGTGCTCATGAACTTCGAAAAAATACCCATCGTCGACAACGAGCCTGATTATTTCTTTAATGTCGTAAGGCTTGTTCGGCTGGTCTGGTACGAGTTCGTTCAAAGCTTCTTCCCTTCTATCGGGTGGATCGTCACAGGGAACAATTGGGGGGTCTTCCATGTTGTTCTGGGGAATGAAGGAGAGCAGTTCCCTTATTAAAAAGAGACATTCCTTCTCGTCCTCTGCAGCAAAGTGGGCAACTCCGCTCACTTCGTTATGGGTCATGGCCCCTCCGAGCCTCTCCTTCGTAACCTCCTCGTGTGTAACGGTTTTGATGACATCGGGGCCGGTGACGAACATGTAGCTCGTGTCTTTGACCATCATGGTAAAATCGGTAATCGCGGGAGAATAAACAGCGCCGCCGGCACAGGGGCCCATAATGGCAGAAATCTGAGGAACGACCCCAGAATAGATCGTATTCCTGAGAAATATGTCCGCATAACCCGCAAGGCTCAATACGCCTTCCTGTATCCTCGCCCCTCCGGAATCGTTTAACCCTATGAAAGGAGCCCCCGTTTTGGCGGAAAGATCCATCACTTTACATACTTTCTGAGCATAGGTCTCGCTCAGAGAACCTCCGAAAACGGTAAAATCCTGGGCAAAGAGGAAAACGAGCCGATTGTTAACTGTTCCATATCCGGTGATAATTCCGTCACCGAAAAATTTCTTTTTTTCCATATCGAAATCGGAACATCTGTGGGTGACGAATCTGTCCAGTTCTATGAACGAGTTGGGATCGAGGAGAAGATTGATACGTTCTCTCGCCGTTAGTTTTCCCTGGGCATGCTGTTTCTCGATACGATCCTTCCCTCCTCCCTCCAGTGCAAGCTCGCTCACTTGCTTCAACTTTTCGAATTTTTCTTGAAGAGACATACCTTCCCCCATCGAAGATTTGATAGCGTTAGTTATCATTTAACGCGATATTGTGTCAAGATGTCCGTTGCACAATAACTAGATATCGAACAGCTCCCCAACGTGCATAACCCGTATCCTCGAGCGTGACCGAGCAACCGATTCGCTCAGGTGGTTGATGCACCCGGAGCAGGAGGTGGCAAGAATATCGGCGCCAGACTCCTCCGCAAGCTTAACCTTTGACAAACCCATGTTTATGGACTTCTGATACTTTACCAGATTAAAAGTCCCCCCGAAACCACAACATTTTTCAGCTCCCTTCATCTCCACAAACCGTTCCCCCAAAACCCCGGAAAGTAGGAATTCTGCCCTTTCGATTGCGCCGGGAATTGAGACGAGATGGCAGGGGCGGTGATAGGCAACGGTTTGGCCCTCGCTTGCGGGAGATGGTTTCAGGCTCCGAACTGCCTGATCCACCAGGTAGGATTCGTAATCCCTGCATCGATCTGCCAAGTCAAGAGATGGGCCGTGCAGCTCGGTTCCCGCGAAGAGGTCTGGATAGACCTTTTTCACCATGTAAAGGCAGGATCCACAGGGAAATACTATGGTCCCTTTTTGCACCTGCTGGAAGAGTTTTATGTTTTTTTCCCCCAATTCCATAGCTCCTTTCAAATCCCCTGCTCCGAGGGCGGGCAATCCACAACAGTTCTGCTCGGCAGGTGCACCAAACTTCTTTCCCCCACCGTCGCCCGTGATCGCTCCATGCGTCATCTCCAGAACGGTAGGGTATATGTAATTGAGCAGGCATCCCGTAAACATAAGATCCGCCTCCTGGCCTGCAAAATCATGGATCGATTTCCCCCGGAGGTCGAGGAAAGACTGACGGGGTATCTCCGGAAACATCCGCCCCTCTTTCTGTGTCAGTGTGGGAAACCGATAAAAAATACCGCTGCTCGAAGGGATCTTTTCGGTCAATATGCTCAACAGTCCCTTCCCCACGAGCGACGCCGCTTTTATCGACGAGGAAGACAATCCGAGAGACTTCACAAGGGCTTTTTTCCCAAAAAACATCTCCCCGTAGCTCGTATGGTTTGCTCTGGCATGGCTGAAAATCTGCACCGTCTTTACCTGATTTGGACACCTGCTTTCACACCTTCCACACAGAAGACAGTTATCGAGGAACTCTCGAATTGCTGCATCGGTTGCCGGCAATTCCCCGCCCAGGTCCCGTCTGATTACTTCGATTTTTCCGCGCGCGACAGCCGTTTCCATCTGGTCAACTTCAACGAGCGGGCACACGCTCCTGCAGGCGCCGCACTTTGAGCATTTTCGGATCTCTTCTTTAATCTTCTCTTCCCTCATCGATACACCGTCAATCAAGGAAATATCTTGTGGGGATTCAATATGTTGTTCGGATCAAAAAGTCTCTTTATCTTTTTCATTATGTAAATTTGGTCTTCTGATAACTCGATATCGATATAGGGTTTCTTGGTTGTGCCCACACCATGCTCCCCGGAAATCGTTCCACCCATTCGCACCGTCTGCGTAAACACTTCCCTGACAATTTCTTCCCCAGCAGTTACCTGCCATGGAACGGCGTCATCTATCATAATGTTCACGTGGATGTTGCCATCCCCCGCGTGCCCAAAGGTCACAATCGGAATATGAAACCTTTCAGATAGCTCCTTGATTTTCCTCATCATCGCCGGGAGTTTCGTACGGGGAACGGTGATATCTTCGTTGATCTTTTTGGGGTTAATCTTCAAAAGCGAAGGAGAGATTGCCCTTCTTAACGACCAGAGTTTTTCCCTCCCTTCTTCCCCTGCGCTGTCGAGTACGATAACGTTCCCTTTCCTGAGCGTCTCTATCAGTTTTTTCATTCTTGCCGCCACATCTTCGGGCGATCCATCCAGGTCGATCAAAAGGTAGCAGCCAACATGGTCATGAAGCTCCACGTCCCCGTATTCCCTCACGCACGCTACAGCAGAAGAATCCATGAGCTCAATGGCGGCCGGAACGATGCCACCGTGAATAACAGCGTTGACTGCCAACGATGCATCTTCTGTTGTTGCAAACCCGGCAAGGACGGTGGAAAAAGCTTCAGGCTGAGGGATCAATTTCAAGGTAGCCTCGGTAACAACCGAGAGCGTTCCCTCCGAACCCACAATGAGACCCGTCAGGTTGTAACCGACAACACCTTTGACCGTATCAACTCCAGTAACGAGGAGCTTGCCCGTCGGGAGCACGTTTCTGAGAGAGAGCACATAGTCTTTCGTGACACCGTATTTAAAACCCGAAGGTCCTCCCGCACACTCAGCGATGTTGCCACCGATGGTGCAAAATTCCTGGCTCGCAGGATCGGGGGGATAGTAGAGACCAGCATTTTTGACTTCCCTTTTTAACGCATCGAGGACAACGCCGGGCATCACTTTTACGTGCAGATTCTTTTCATCAATGTCAATGATCTGGTTCATCCTCTCGAAGGATAGGATAATCCCGCCGTTTACGGGAAGAGCACCGCCTGTGAAACCCGAGCCGGCTCCCCGGGGAACGATGGGTATGTTGCTCTCATCAGCCAACTTGAGAAGATCCAGAATCTCCCCCTCGTTTTCCGGAAACACTACCCCGTCGGGCAGAGCGGACAAGCCAGTCGCGTCGTAAGAATAACAGACCCGTTCGATCTCTTCGAAAAGGGCCCGGACGCCGAAGATATCCTTAATTTGCCTTTCAATCTGAGAACTTATCAATTACACACCTCTTTCCCGGCTATTATATCACGCTGCGCTCTCTGTCTTTTGAGGTTTGCCTATTGGGTCGCTACGAATTCCAAAATCGCTCCGTTCACCATACCGGGAGCTTCGAGCACGGGGCTGTGACCTGCGTTGTTGATTATTTTAAGCGTAGCATTTCTGATATTTTGGGCTAGATACTCGGCGTAATACAAGGGAGTTAACACATCCTCGGTTCCTGCAATGATAAGGGCAGGCGCATCGATCTCACCCAGTCTCTCCCTGATGTCAAATTCATCGCAGCACCTAAAGTCGTTCAGGAAAACCGAAGGCGTGGTCATCATCAGCTGTTCCGAAATCTCCTCTTTAAGCTCAACCGGTGCGTTTTTCGCCACTACCATGCCAGACAACCACCGGCAGAAATTCCCGAAGTCATCCTTCAACCCCGCAAATATTTTCGGGTGTACTTTTAACTTGGCGCCGGTACTGATGAGCACGATTCCCCTTAATCCCGGGGGTTTATGGAGAGCCAAATGCTGCGCGATCGCACCCCCCATGGAGTGCCCTATGATGATGAAGTCCGAAACGCCGATCGCTGTCAAAAAGCTCCTCACCCATTGAGAATATTCACCGATACTCTTCGGCGAGGCACCGCCCGACGCTCCGTGTCCCGGCAGATCGGGGATAAGCATCCTCATTTTCCCTTTTAGTCCAGCAAAGACGGGGGTGAAAGAGAAGGAGCTACCACCGGAGCCATGAACAAAGATCACAGCTTTACCCTCCCTTTCGCCCGAATCGTGGTAACCGACCGTGTTGCCGCCAACCGATACCGTTCTCATCGCTCCATTCTTCGATGTTTCGTCATAGTACTATATATTACCGTTTTCCCCCTCAGGGAAAAGCAAATAAGCCGATCGGCACCGATATGTTGCTATAATAGATTTCCGATATAAGGCCGAAACAGGTCTTGCGTAAACCGATAGCACCGGTTCTTTGCTGGATCCTCCTTTGCCTGTTGTCTTGAAAAAGTAATTCTGTTACTAATATCTCGGTTATCAAACAGGAGGTTGTAATGGAAATCGTCGGCAGAGAAATCATGTGGAATCTTCCTCCCATCACCGGGACGATAATGTATGTGCTCTTCGGCATCGTTCTTCTCATAATGGGATTCGGCTTTTACCGGCGCTACAGAGTTTACAGATCGGGCAGAAACGAATTCGAAGACAGATTTGACGACCCTGAAAGAAGGCTCATGTTCGTCTTCAGGGAAGGCATCCTCCAGAAAAAAACCATTGCCTGGCCTTTCGGTGGAACGATGCACCTCATGATCTACTCGGGCTTCATCGCCCTCTTTATCGCCACGTGCCTCGTCGCCCTGCAGTATGACTTTGGCTTCCAGATTCTTCACGGATCATTTTTCGCTTTTTTTGAAATCTTTTCCGACACGTTCGGGCTCGTGCTCATCGCGGGGATCATCATCGCAGCATTCAGGCGCTACCTCCTTCATTTACCGGGTCTGACCAGGGACGGGGATGATCTGCTCCAGATCCTTCTCATACTCGTCATAGCCATAACGGGGTACCTGGTGGAAGGGCTTCGAATCGCAGCGACTTTGCCGGCAGCGGCAAAGTTCTCCTATGGTGGAAACGCCGTCGCATCGATGTTCAAAGGCGCAGGATACGAGCAGCTGCTTTCAGCCCACAGGATACTCTGGTGGGTTCACCTCATACTCGCCTTCGGGTGGATTGCCTCCCTTCCCTTTTCGAAAACCCTTCACATGATTGCCGCCCCATTAAACATGTTTTTCAAAACATCCAGGCCCAAGGGGGCCCTTCAGTCGATACCGAACATCGAGGACCAGGAGAAAATCGGGGCGCTGGTGGCAACGGATCTCTCCTGGAAATCCCTCCTGTCTTCCGATGCATGTACGAAGTGTGGACGGTGTCAGGATGTCTGCCCTGCTTACAGCACGGAAAAAAGCTTATCTCCGCGGGAAATCGTCTTGAAAACGAAAAGAAACATGACAGACGCACTCTACACATCACTTGTGCCAGCGAAAAACCCGATAGATAAGAAAACAGGGAAGCCTGTGTTTTCCGATCTCGTCGGATCGGAGAACACACGCGAAACCATAACGCCGCAGGAACTCTGGGAGTGCACAACCTGCAGGGCCTGCGTCCACGAATGCCCCGTATCGATTGAACACATCGACATGATTATGGACATGCGCCGGGGTCTCGTCTTTGAGAGCAAAATTCCCGAATCGGCCCGTTTTACCCTGAGCAAGTTAATGAATACGGGAAATCCCTGGGGCCTTCCGCAGGATGACAGGAGCGTGTGGATGAAGGGACTCGACATACCGGTGGCATCGGAAAAGAAGAAATTCGAATACCTCTATTGGGTAGGGTGCTTCGGAGCGTATGATGTGAGGAATCAGAAAGTAACACATGCGATCATCGATATCCTGAACAGATCGGGGATCGATTACGCGGTTCTGGGCCAGGAAGAGATGTGTTGCGGAGACCCTGCAAGGAGGCTCGGCGAAGAAGGTCTTTTTCAGTTCGGCATGGTTGAAACCAACAGGGAAGTTTTTAAAAAATACGAGGTAAAAAAAATAATCACCCAGTGCCCCCACTGTTTCAACACCTTTAAAAACGAATACGCCCAATTCGGCATTGAATTTGAGAAGGTAATCCATCACACCGAGTATATCGACGAACTCCTGAAAGAGGGTACGATCAAGCCCAAGAAAATCGTGAATACCCTTTTCGCCTTCCACGACTCCTGCTATCTCGGAAGGCACAATGATATTTATGATGAGCCGCGGAACGCGATAGCACGTGTTCCTGGGATCACCGTCAACGAGATGGAAAAAACCGGGGAAAAAGGATTTTGCTGCGGAGCAGGAGGAGGGGGAATGTGGTTTGAGGAGGAGGGGACCCGGATCAACATCAATCGCCTCGAACAGGCAATCGACACCGGTTCCAATGGAATCTGTACCTCATGCCCATACTGCCTGACCATGTTCGACGACGGGATAAAAGTCAAGGATATGGAAGAGAGTTTTGTCGCGCTGGATGTAGCAGAGATAGTATCCAGATCCCTCGATAAATAACGGCCAACGGAAAGAGGTTACGGCCAAGAAGGCACCTTCTCTCTCCCGTACCGGAACCGTTGTGTTACCTGAGAAGAATCTCTTTCGCAATTACGAGGCGCTGGATCTGGCTCGTTCCCTCATATATCTGAAATATCTTCGCGTCCCTCATGAGCTTTTCCACAGGATAGTCTCTCATGTATCCGTAGCCGCCGAAAATCTGGACAGCATCGGTGGTAATCTTCATCACCAGGTCTCCTGCGTATGCCTTGGCAATGGATGACTCGGTGGTGTTCCTTATGCCGTTATCAACCATCCACGCCGACTTCCAGGTAATGAGCCGCGCTGTCTCGATGCCGATGAGCATATCGGCGAGCATGAAATTAATGGCCTGATTCATCGCGATGGGTGTCCCGAACTGCACCCTCTCCTTCGCGTACTCGAGGGCATATTCGTAGGCAGCTCTTGCAACCCCGACAGCAGCCGCAGATACTCCGGGCCTCGTCCTGTCGAGCGTCATCATGGCGATCTTGAAACCATCCCCTTCATTCCAGAGAAGGTTTTCTTTTGGCACCGCCACGTCTTCGAACAAAACATCCGCAGTGTCGGATGCCCTCTGACCGAGTTTATCCTCTTTCTTACCCGTTGAGACCCCCGGAAGATCCCGGGGAACAACGAAGACGGATAACCCCCTATGCCCCAGGGATTTATCGGTAGACGCAAAAACGGTAAACTGGTTCGCATAGGAACCGTTCGTGATAAAGCATTTTCTCCCGTTGAGAATGAAGTTATTGCCATCCTTTTTCGCCGTGGTTTTCACCGCGCCTGCATCCGAACCGGCCCCCGGTTCTGTGAGGCAGAAAGAGGAATACATCAATTTTTCCGAAAACGGAGCCACAAATCTCTTCAACTGCTCGTTAGTACCCGCAATGAGAATAGGCATGAGGGCGAGAGCGGATGCTTCCATGGACGTGTATATTCCGGAACATCCCCAGGATATCTCCTCTGATATAATGCTGGCCTCGATGGCTCCGAGGCCCAGGCCCCCGTATTCCTCCGGTATGAAATCTGTCATGAGGCCGAGTTCGAAAGCTTTCTCCATGATATCCTGAGGAAACGTTCCCGTTCTGTCATACTCTGCAGCCTTGGGCCGGATTTCATTGGCTGCGAACTTGTGGGTCATTTCACGAAGCTGCTTCTGTTCATCCGTCAACTCGAAACTTATCATCACATTCCTCCTCTTATCAGCGTATGTTCAGCCTTTTCATGCCATTTACGGCGATAGAGTACACCTGCCTTGCTGATTCACCAATGTCGTATTTGCCCTTCTTCGAGAGAACCCATGCAAGAGATATTTCATCGAGAGCTCCAAATATTATTCTCCTTGCGATGGTTGGGTTGATATCTTCCCTGAAGACTCCAGCGGCTATGCCCTCCGAGATTATGCCGGAAAGTATATCGAGGTATTCAAGGAACTGAACGGGAATATATTCTTTCATAAACTTATTCGACTGCCGAAGCTCAATCTGGATCATCTCAGCAAGATCCCGGTTTCCCTCCAGAAGCTTTAGATGATTCTCCACGAATACCCATATCTTTTCCTCGGGGGTTTTTACCCCCACAAGCTTTTCCCTGAGCCGTGTTATGAGTTCAGCTATTTTTTCCTCGAATATACAGATGAGCAGATCGTCCTTGTTTTTAAAGTAGAGATAGATAGTTCCATCGGCTACCCCGGCTTCATCAGCTATCTCCGAAACCTTCGACTTATAAAATCCCTTTCTGGAAAAAATTTTCAAGGCGGCAAGCAAGATCTTGTCTCTCTTTTCCGGTTCTTTTTTGCGACCACGCGCCATAGAGACCTCCCAACTGAATGAATAGTCATTCATTAAATTATCAGCAATGGAGCGATAAGTCAAGACCAAAGGTGTAACGTCATTATCACGATCAACCTCTCCCCTCTTTTAAGATATTCCGGAAACAGGGGGTGTGGCTGAACCGGACTGTGGAATAAATTGACTCTTGAGGTTAACCTCAGACCTGCAGGGGAATAAGAAACGTGCGAATCTACTCGTTAAAGCCGAGGCGCATGGAAAGCTCGGCAGATTTATCCACAACGTGTTTCGATATTTGCTTCTCTATTGTTTCCCTCGTCATCCTCGACGCAGGACCGGAGATGGATATGGCTCCCACGATCCTTCCCGTGTAATCTCTGACGGGGGCGCCGACACAGCATACGCCAACCTCGAATTCCTCAATATCGGTTGTAAAACCTCTCCTCGATGACTCTTTGAGCTCCTTCAAGAGGTCATCGAGGGTGTCCAGCGTATTCGATGTGAGCTTTTTCAGATCCTGCCGTATCCTTTTTCGCAGCTCATCTTCAGATTCGTGCATTATGAGGGATTTCCCCGCGGCAGTAGCGTGAACCGGCAGGTGGAGGCCCACTCTCGATACCACTCTCACGGTAGCTTTCGTCTCAACCGAATCGAGATACACGACATCATTGTTCCTCAAAATTGATATATAGCTCGTTTCGCCACAGGTATTTGCCAGATCTTCGAGAATAGATTTCGCCAGCTTCAAAAGTCCCATCTGTTTTATATAGGTCTGACCGAGTTCGAGACACTTGATGCCAAGGCGATAATTTTCCGTCGCCTTGTTCTGTTCTATGTAACCCCGGGACTCGAGCGTTGCGAGAATACGGAACACGTTATTTTTATGAAGCTTTAACTTCTTGGAAAGCTCTGTGACACCGAGTTCATCGGCTCCGCCTTTGAACTCCTCGAGAACATCGAGGGCATGGGCCACAGACTGGATGATATAATTCGACTTATCTCTCTTCATCCCCGAAACCCCCTTTGTTATGAGAACATGGACAATTAAAAATTCTAATATTTTTTGAGAAATATGTCAAATGATTTTATAACTATTTTTTATTATTTTGAGATAGACGATAGAAAAATCAACAATAACATAACTCCCTGACAAATAACACATATTTGAGTCATTCCCTATCAATTGATTAGACTTTTGCCTTTTTCCAATCAGAGAGAAATTTCTCCAGGCCGCTATCAGTCAAAGGATGTTTTAGCATTTGATCTATGGTTTTATACGGTACCGTTGCGATGTCCGCACCGATCAGAGCCGCTTCCAGAACGTGCAAGGGGTGGCGCATCGATGCGGCGATAATTTCCGTTTCGATGGCATAATTTGCAAAAATCTGCAATGTTTGCTCCACCACCTCCATTCCCCTGTGTGATATGTCATCGAGCCGGCCGATAAATGGGCTCACATATTTTGCTCCCGCCTTGGCAGCCAGAAGGGACTGATTGGCGTTGAATATCAAGGTCACGTTTACCGAAATACCCTCCCGTGACAAAATTCCCGTTGCTTTCAAGCCATCCCTTGTCATCGGTATCTTGACGACGGCGTTTTTATGCAAGCTTGCTAGATTCCTCGCCTCATCAACCATCTCGTCACACTTTACACTGACGACTTCTAGAGAAACGGGACCGTCGACGATGGAGAATATTTCACGAACGATCTCATCGAAACTCCTTCCTTCTTTTGCGATAAGAGACGGGTTCGTCGTGACCCCATCGATGACACCGAGGTCTTTTGCTTTTTTTATCTCAGAGATATTTGCGGTATCGATGAATAGCTTCATTTCCCCCCCTTTCAAGACAATGATGAAAATATCTTTGCCTTCTGCCGAATCATCGGCTCCCCTCTCCTTCATGCGTCCCCTCAACCTGTTTTAACTTCTCCAGTTGGAGGGCGAGATTCTCCTTTCCCGGGAACTCAGGGACCGCCTTGAGAAGATCCTCCCAAACCGTAATCGCTCCGTTCAAGTCATTCTTTTCATGAAGAAGTACGAGGCCGAGGTTATACCGGGATTGGTAATGCCGTGGATTTGATTTTATCGCACCCTTGAAGGCAGTTATCGCCTCATCTGTCCGCTTGAGCCTTCTCAAACAGATTCCCATATCAGTTCTGACATCGGCATTTTCGGGGTCCCGATCCAGCGCCTTTCTGTAAGCTTCCACCGCTTTTTCGTTCTGACCGGTGTCGAAGTAAACATTTCCAAGGCGAATCAAAGCTTTCAGATTATCAGGATCTTTCTCGAGCAAACTGTTGAGGGTTTCAGCTTCTCTGTATTTACGCAAATCGAGGGAATCTGAATGTGGGACACCCGCCGGGGGTTGACTCTTTTCCTTGCAGCCGCAAGGGAAAAGAAAAAGAAGCGATATTATCACGCCGAACAGCCCAAATCTTCTCATATCTTCAGTACCTCACAGGGATCCACGCACATCTCAAGCAAATCTCCAAAGGTTTTCCCATCTTCCAATGCGGGAAATTCCCTGGCCAGTTCGCAAAGGGGTACGAGCATGAAGCGGCGCTTCGGAAGCGCCGGATGGGGAATCGATATCTGACCGCTACAGTGCGTGATATCCGCCGCCGCCACATCTATATCGAGAGGCCGGTGAATCTTGGCGGAGGAGAACAATCTGCCTGCTTTTTTTTCCACATCTTTCAGAATGCAGATAAGCCGATCGGGATCAAGGTCGCTTATAAATTTTACCCCGCCGTTCACAAAACCCGTCTGATATGTCCTGTCAACAGGCTCGGTGAGATACAGTGACGATCGGGACGCCACATCTCCATATTTTCTGAGTGCCTCGATTCCCGACAGAATGCTGCTCACCGGGAAACCGAAATTCGAACCGAGAATTAAAAAAAATGTGGTCACGGGATCACAATTTCAATTTCTTGATCCTTTTTATAACCTGGATCAAACGTTTTTCCGACAGGGTGAGAGAGAATCTCACGAATCCCTCACCATGTTTTCCGAACCCCTCACCGGGAGTGCACACGATTCCTGTCTTTTCGAGGAGAAGAGTGGCAAAGGACGAAGACCCCATCCCCCCTGGCACGGGCATCCAAATATAGAAGGATGCTTTTGGCACCAGTGGATCGAAACCCGCTTCTTTAAGCCCCGCAATGAGCATATCCCTCCTCCTGGCGTAAATGCCTCTCAGCTTATTCACGCTCCCTTCGCCATTCTTTATGGCACGGATACCCGAAGCCTGAATGGCAGTGAAAAGACCGGAATCAACGTTCGTTTTGATTTTGCCAAGACCACCGACAAGATGACGATTCCCCACAGCAAACCCAATCCTCCAGCCGGCCATGTTATACGTCTTGGAAAGGGAGTGGAACTCTATGCCCACCTTTTTCGCGCCAGGAACCTGCAGAAAGCTTGGTGGCCTGTAATTTTCGAAATAAATTTCCGTGTAGGCAGCGTCATGACAGACTATGATGTCGTAGGCTTTTGCAAAATCGACTGTTTCCCGGAAAAACTTCTTCGTCGCAACCGCTGCCGTGGGATTGTTCGGATAGTTCAGAAAGAGGATTTTTGCTCTTTTTCTCACCCCTTCCGGAATCCTGGTGTAGTCGGGCAAAAATCCATTTTCACTCTTAAGTGGCATGCTGTGCGGCTTCCCCCCTGCAAACTTAGTCCCTATCGAATAGACCGGATAGGCCGGATCAGGAACCAGGACGACATCCCCCGGATCAACGAAAGCGAGGGGAAAGTGAGCGATCCCCTCCTTGGATCCAATCAAAGTTATGGCTTCCGTCGCGCCATTCAGTTTTACCCCGAACCTCTTCCGGTACCAATCAGAGACGGCATTTCTAAACCTCATCGTGCCAAGGTAAGAAGGGTACCGGTGATTTTCCGCCTTTTTGACTTCTTTTATCATGGCGTTCGCAATGAACGCGGGTGTCGGCAGATCAGGGTCCCCGACACCGAGGTCGATTACATCCACTCCACTTTGCATTATTTCTTCTTTTTTCCTGTCGAGCTCTGCGAAGAGATAAGGAGGCAAGGTCCTCACCCTTTTTGCAAGATTATTCAACGAATCAGACCTCCAATTTTTTCATCATCACGATTCGACCTTTTCCAGAAAATGAACCACCTTATTGGCCAGGCGGCCGATACCTTCTATCTCCACCTCAACTATGTCCTCGGGCTTTAGCTGTCCCACCCCCGGCGGTGTTCCTGTGGCGATAACATCTCCCGGATAGAGCGTCATGATGCTGCTGATAAAGTGAATGAGCGTGTATACATCGAATATCATTTTTCTCGTCGATCCATCCTGCTTCAAGTTCCCGTTTACGAACACCTTGATTCTGAGATCATCAGGCTCTATGTCCGTTTCAACATATGGCCCCACGGGAGCAAAGGTATCAAAACCTTTGGCGCGCGCAAAGAGGGTGTCCTTTGTTTGCAGATCCCTCGCCGTTATATCATTGAAGCAGGAATAACCCAGAATGTGCTTTCGCGCCTCGTCTTCAGGAATTGATTTCCCTTTTCTCCCGATTATGACAGCCAGTTCGCCCTCATAATCAACTCTTCCGCAGCTTTGGGGTATCACGATGTTGTCACCATGGCCTATCAAGGCAGAGTTGGGTTTAAAGAAAATCAGGGGCTCGTCGGGGATTTTTCTGCCCAGTTCCTTGGCGTGATCCCGGTAGTTCAACGCGACGCCGATCACTTTTCCCCCTTCTGAGGGGGGAAGAATTTTCACATCCTCTATTTTGTGCACTAGCTCGGCAATGTTGATACTTCCATACGGTTTTCCCGACAGTTCTCGTATCTGGTTCATCGTGGAATCTAAAATGCCATACTTGGCTGTTCCAAATTTCTCAAAGCGAAGTATTTTCATTTTGCATCCTTTTACCTGATCCCGAGTACGTCCTGCATGTCATAGAGACCAGGGCCTTTATCCTGAAGCCATCTCACCGCCCTGATTGCACCTCGCACGAATGTTTCCCGTGTGTGGGCTCTATGAGTTATTTCAACTCTCTCTCCGATTCCGCAGAAAATCACCGTGTGTTCACCAACCACATCACCTGCACGGAGGGTCATCACGCCGATTTCATCTCTCTTCCTTTCCCCGATGATACCCTTTCGACCGAAGATTCCGTTATGCTCCAGGGTCAATCCCATCTCTTCCGCTACGATCTCTCCGAGCCGGACAGCCGTCCCTGATGGTGCGTCTTTTTTGAAGCGGTGGTGAATTTCAAACATTTCCACATCATAATCCCTGCCGAGCACCCTCGCCACGTCCCCTACCACCTTGAACAGGAGGTTCACACCGACACTCATGTTTGGAGCGAGAACGAGGGGTATCTTCTCTCCGTATCCGGCAATCTCAGATCTCTGCTCCTTTGTGAATCCCGTTGTTCCCACAACAGAAGCGATACCAGCCTCGGAGGCATCTCTCACATTCTTTACCGAGGCCCCTGCCTCAGTAAAATCAACCATTACCGATGCATCAGCGGCAGCATCAGAAAAGTTTTCCGAAACCAAAACGTTGCACGGATCTGTCCCTGCGATGAGGCCAACATCCTGCCCCAGATATCCTGCCCCCTTTGCTTCGAGGGCACCGACGATTTGCATGTCACTGCATTCCTGCAGGATTAACCGTGAAAGTACCCTTCCCATTTTCCCGGCGGCTCCCACAGCGAGAACCTTGATCATGAGATCCTCCCGTTCACGTTATCTTGAGGGACTTGAGGACGTTAACGAGAACCTTTTTCCCTCCCGTTGAAATGGGGGTGAGGGGCAACCTGAGCTCAGGTGTTATGAGTCTCATTATCCCGAGGGCCGTTTTTGACGGTATGGGATTTGTCTCGATGAAAAGGCTCTTATAAAGGGGCATGAGCCGGTAATGTAATTTTTTCGCCTTCTCCAGGTGCCCCTCCGAAAATGCATCGTAGATCCCGGCCATCTCTCCGGGAGCGACATTGGATGTGACGGAGATGACCCCACTGCCGCCAACACACAGCATGGGATAGAAAAGAAAATCATCCCCCGAGAGGACAGCAAAAGATGCCGAAGTTCTTCTGATTATCTCGCACACCTGGTTCAAATCACCAGAGGCTTCTTTTATGGCGACGATATTTTTAATCTTAGAAAGCCTGGCAACCGTTTCTGGTAACATGTTCACGCCCGTTCGGGATGGCACGTTATACAAGACGATGGGAATACTCGCCGACTCAGCAACTTTTTTGAAATGGAGGAAGAGCCCCTCTTGCGTGGGTTTGTTGTAATAGGGCGTTATGACCAGTGCCCCATCTGCACCTACTTTCTTGGCGTGTCTCGTCAACATAATCGCTTCATTGGTATTATTTGATCCAGTTCCCGCTATGACGGGCACCCTTTTCTTCACGATTTTCACCGTTTCCTCGATTACCCTCTTGTGCTCCTGGTGAGATAGCGTCGCCGACTCACCCGTCGTCCCGCAGGGGACAATACCGTCGGTCCCATTTTGAATCTGTCTGTCAATCAATCTCCTCAAGGTTGGAAAATCGACTTTTCCCTTTTTGAACGGAGTGACCGTCGCTACTATTGCTCCATGAAACATAACCCCCCCCTTCTTTAAATTAATGCCTCCTCTTTGATGTTGCCCGCGCAAACAAAAGCGGTCCTGCCCTCCAGGTACACCCGCTTTGCGCCACTGGGAAGAGGCACGAAGTCAACTTTTAGCTTTTCATTACTCCGGGATATGACAGTAACCGGCGTATCGGACAAGCCGATGTGATATGCCGCAATTGAGCAAGCCACAGCCCCTGTTCCGCAGGCCAGCGTTTCTCCTTCAACCCCTCTCTCATAGGTCCTCACGTGGACATTCCCTTCTTTCACCTCTATGAAGTTCACATTTGTCCCTGCCGGCTTGAACCTCCGATGGAAGCGTATCTTCCTTCCGAGTCCCCCCACATCCGCCCTGTCGAGGTTGTTGGCAACCAAAACGGTGTGCGGAACACCGGCGTTGATAAAACTGAACTTGTGGACTTTTCCATCTACTTTCAATGTTCCCCTCTTTATGAAATCGACCGGGTCTGTCAGTTTCACCCTCACGACAGGTCCCGTTACTCTTGCCGATATTGTTCCCGCCAGAGTTTCAAAGGTCATCTCTTTCCCTGCAATTTTCCTCAAATGCGCAAATCGTGCAGCGCACCGCGCACCGTTGCCGCACATCTCCGCAACGCTCCCGTCGGAGTTGTAAAAATCCCATGAGAAATCTGCACTTCTGGATTTTTCAATGACGATCACGCCATCTGCACCGACTGACTCTCTTCTTCTGCAGACCTTTCGAACGAACTCAGGCCTGTTGATCCCGTCGAGATCCCCGCTCCTCGCGTCAATGAGGATAAAGTCGTTACCGGTGCCGTTCATCTTGACAAAAGGTATTTTCATTCCACCCTGTCCGGCCTCCTCTTCCTCGGAAATTACAACAATACCAGACACCCGACAAATTTACCAACTCTCCTTTTTATCTCTTCTTGAGAAACGACGAGATATTCTCGCCCCGAACGATATCCCTTAACGATTCCCTCTCTCTGATTATCTCGTACCTCGCTCCATCGACCAAAACTTCCACCACTCTCGGCCTTGAATTGTAATTGGAAGACATGGCAAAACCATAGGCCCCGGCGGAGAAAACACCGAGGAGGTCGCCTCTTTTCAACATCGGCATCTCCCTTTCTTTGGCCAAAAAGTCGCCCGATTCGCAGATAGGGCCGACAACATCAGCCACGGTCGTTTTTCTCCCCCCCCTCTTAACGGGCACTATCTCATGGTAAGATCCATACAGAGACGGCCTCTGAAGATCGTTCATCGCTGCATCGACGATGAAAAAGTTACGATCCTTCGTGGCCTTCGTGTAAAGCACCTCCGTGACGAGAATCCCGGCATTTCCCGTGAGAACTCTTCCCGGTTCGAGAATGAGGGTGACGCCGAGGTTTTTAAGATCGGATACTATCACATTCGCATATTCCACCGGATCCGGAGGGCGCTCATCCCTGTAAGTGATACCCAGTCCTCCACCGATGTCGACGTACCGTATATTGATCCCCATCTTCCACAGTTTTTCCACGAATCCCGAAATGATCTTAACAGTCTCAACGAAGGGTAACACATCCGTCAATTGGGAACCTATGTGGCAATCGACCCCGATAAGTTCGATGTTTTTGAGTTTTTTCGCCTTCTTGTACAATTTCAGGGATTCATTGATATCAATTCCAAATTTATTCTCCCGCATTCCCGTGGATATGTAGGGATGGGTCTTCGGATCTACGTCTGGATTCACCCTGAATGCAACGGGAGCCTTCGTGTCCATTTTCCCTGCGATGGCATCGATATTGTTCAGCTCCTCCCAGGATTCCACGTTGAACATCAATATCCTCTTTTCGAGAGAAAGCACTATCTCCCAGTCCTTTTTACCCACGCCGGAGTAAACGATCTTCGAGGGTTTGACCCCCGCCCTCAAGCTCCGGTAAAGTTCCCCCCCAGATACGATGTCCACCCCGCTTCCCATGTTTGCGAATACTTTGATGATGGATATGTTCGAGTTCGCCTTCACCGAATAGCAGACGAAATGGGGAATATCATCGAAAGCCCTGTCAAAAACCTGGAAATGCCTTCTCAGAGTTGCCAGGCTGTATATATAGGCCGGAGTCCCTACCTCTCGTACAATATCCTTAACCGGGACATCCTCGCAGTAGAGGCTGTTTTTTCTGTATGCGAAAAAGTTCATCAATATCCTCCCCTATGGAAACTTTTCCCGATCTTACTCTCCGGCCAGAGAGGCCTCGGCTCCCCTTTTCTTCCGCATCCTGAAATTATGAACACTGCCAGGAGGAGGAGAAATATGCTCATGGTTCTCTTCAATCACTTTTCCTCAGGGCTTTTTTTAACCGCCTCGTAACACGGCCCGGGGCCGTGCCGCCTGGCACATCCTTGTTTCTTACAGACCGCTCGGGTGAGAGGTGCAAAAAAACATCCTTTTCGATTAACGCAGAAAAACCCTTCAATTCTTTGAGCGTCAATTCATCGAGCCTTTTTCCCCTTTCGACACTGTATTGTACTATCTGTCCCGTCATTTCATGAGCCTTTCTGAAAGGAATCTTTTTCGCAGCCAGGTAATCGGCCAGGTCTGTCGCTGTCAAAAATCCCTCCTCCAAGCCCTTAGAAAGCTTTTCCTCGTTGAGCTTCATCCCGGAAACCATCAGTTCCACGGCCCTGAGGGAACCGACAACAGTGTCGATAGTGTCAAATACGGGCTCCTTATCCTCCTGCAGGTCCCGGTTGTAAGACAGGGGGAGGCCTTTCATGACCGTGAGCAGGGAAATGAGATGGCCGTATGCCCTTCCCGTCTTCGCCCTCACCAGTTCAGCCATGTCGGGATTCTTTTTCTGGGGCATGATGGACGAACCGGTACAGAGCTCATCGGGCAGATCGAGAAAACCGAATTCGGTGCTCGTCCAGATAACGATTTCCTCACACATCCGGGAAAGGTGCATCATGAGGACGGAGCAGTTAAAGAGGAACTCGAGGGCAAAGTCTCTGTCCGAAACTGCATCAACGCTGTTCTCGGTAATTTTCCGAAAACCGAGCTCCCGTTTTACAAAATCCCTGTCTATGCTGAAGCTCGTCCCTGTGCACGCCGCAGACCCGAGGGGCAGAATGAGGATTCTCTCTCTGGTCTGACAAA
>CAYFXN010000027.1:0-20481 GCA_964347065.1 uncultured bacterium
CCGGGACTACCATTGCTCAGAAATTGAAAAGGGGATTTTAAGCAGCCGGGGAAAGAATTTCTTTCCCCGGTGCTTTATTGAAAAGTAGTGCTTCCGCTGTTTTCGACAGGTGTTACTGGCCGGGCTCTGCCACCGGCGAGATGACTACGTCGATCCGCCGGTTGATGGCACGTCCCGCTGCCGTCTCGTTCGAGGCAAGAGGGCGCTGGGAACCGTAGCCGAGGGCGACGATCTTGTCCTCTCTGAGGGTCTCATTTGCCACGAAATACTCGCGGACCGATTCAGCCCGCTGCTGTGACAGAAGCTCGTTCACAACGTCCGAACCGGTGCTGTCCGTGTGGCCTTCAACCACCACATCGGGATCGCCGAAGTTTCGAATGGCTCGCTGAACCTTGCTTAGGTACGCGTAGTTCTCGGGCATGATTACCGCCTTGCCAACGGGAAACTGAATTGCCCGCAGGCGTATTACCAGCTGCCCCCCCCTCTTGTATACCTCGGCCTCATCCTGACTGAAGTAGCCCTGGACCTCGGTGAACTTCTCGTTGAAACGCCTCTCCGCTGCCATACGCTCTTCCGCTGCCCTCCTCTCGGCCATGATACGTTCCTTCTCCTCCTGCTCTTCCCGTGTCTGGCCTTCGAGTGTCGCGATCCGCTTGTCTCTCTTTTCCATCTCCGCTTGATATTCATTCTTCATGGTTGCAATCTCTTCCTGCTGGGCCTTTGCTTTGTCGACCATGAAGTTGTGATCCGACTGGAGCGCATCGATAGAGGCGAGAACATTTTCCAGCTGGGTATCGGGGGGCTGGTTGCGCATATCGGGTGCCGCGAGCTTGCTCGTCGTCTTGTGGAGAATATCTTCCACCCAGAGGGCTATATCTTCCGGCTCCATGGTCCTGATTCTCTGGCTCTGCCGCGAAACCTCTATGGTGCGCTCGGCGTGGAAGAGGGCTTCGTTCGCTCTCTCGAGCATCTCCTCTTTCTTGTATGGATTTTCGGTGATAAAGGCATCGGTCTCGCTCAGCTTCTGTTTCGCGAAAGCGAGCGTTCCGGGGGCAAATTTCCGGGCATTCTCCCGCTCGGCCTGATCGATCAGGCTGCGAACCTCTCCCAGCGTCTGATCCTTGATTGCCCTCAGCTCGAGCTTACGGAAGGATTCCGTCACCCTGCCCTGGTTTTTCTGGGCCCTGCCCAGGTTGTTGCTCTCGATGGCCTTGGTGAGATCGAGAAAATCCTCTTCCGTCCTGGCGTAGTCTTCACCCAGGTTCGGCGCTCCGGCAGCCCGGGCAAATTCGCGCGCTTTTATGACTTCAGCCAACGCGGTCTTGACCACCTGGGACTGCTCTTCCGCTTGCTTGATCTGAGCGCGCCCGAGTGAAACATTATTCATAATGCCCGAGATCTCCTCTCTTCGGTCCAAACCTTTTTTGGCATCGGCGAGGTACGTCTCCGCCTTGGCAAATGAATAGGGCACGAGCACGTTGAGCTGATTCTTCCGTGCGTTGTTAACCTCACTCTCCAGGAGGGCAACCTGATCGGCCGGATTCTCCGTTTTCGGAATCGGCTCGACCTTCAGCACCTTGCCCCCGCCACACCCTACAAACCACAGTGCAAGGAGAAAAACCCCTGCCTGCAAGAACAACATCTTCCTAAAAACCGACATGTCCTTCCTCCTCTTTTTTGTTTTCACGCTGTCCCGTTTAAAATGAACCTTCCTGCGATATGATGCACATGTTCACAAAAAGATCCATGTGCACAACTGCTTCGACGACAGGCCCTGCCTGCCTCTATCTTTCTACTGTATAGTTCACTATCTTTAGGGTTTTGATTCCCTCTTCTTCCGTAACTTCGCCTTCAACCGTTATCTCTGAGTCGATGAGCTGCATGAGTTCAACCTTTATTCCGTCATCCGCAACCTCGTACACCTCATCCCCGGAGGTAATAACCACGTCCGTCACCTTGCCGTCCTCATCTAAAGCGGCCGCGGTGACGGTCCCTTTTATACTTATCATCGATTCGGCATCCTTCGTCAAGGCTCCTTTAGCCAGAACCAGGACCGAAGAAAGAACCACTACTGCAAGAACTGCTGCAATTCTCGAGATTTTTCTTCCCATATTCGCTTCCTCCTCATTATTTTCCCCGAAGGGAATGGTTCGTCATTGATCGGTGATTCTTTTAATCTCCTGCAACCTTATCACTTTCCTCCCCTTCCTCTCCTCCACCAGCGTCCCGGTTATTTCCACTGCCTCTCTGATAAGCTCCGTGAGATCCAGGGAAGACAGGGAAGAGGTGTCGATCACGTACTCCTCTTCATGAAATGACGAGAGTACCAGGCCCAGGGCATTCCCCGCATCATCCCAATCCAGCACCGTCAAGATACCCTTCACCGTTATCATACCTTCGCCCCTCATAGGAGTGTTTGATTTCCTCTGTAAGAAGCAATCACATTGCAATCAGGGATGAAACCGAAATATTGGCACCTTTATTTCAACAAGCGTGCCAGGATTATAACATTCTGATTTTATTGAATATTTCCGTTATGCCACGGAAAACACGTAGGAACTCGCTGTTCCGGTATGATTAGTATCACTGTAGTATTAACCAGCTGACAGGCAAAAAGGGATTGAATTAAAAGGTTATTGCATAAAACAGGAACTATACAGTCCGATAATTGAAAAAGGTGAACTTTTTATTCCGGTTTTTCCGAACCTGGCGGGGAAGATTTGAATTCCTCTTTTCTCATGCCATATTTGTTCATCAATTTGTTCAGCTGACGGACCGTTATGCCTGCATCTTTCGCACTGTTTTTAATGCTTCCCCTATTGCGGGTCAGGACCTCGCTCAGGTATTGCCTCTCCACCAGAAAAACGGCCTGTTTCCGGAGAGCAGAGAGAGACAGGGAAACATCGAGGGGCATTTCCCCGATGCTTTCCAGCCCGTAGAAAAGGTCCGGGGGAAAGTTATTCCGCGTGAGGACCGTCGAATTTTCGAGAATGTATGCCCGCTCGATGAGGTTTTCCATCTCCCGGATATTTCCGGGCCAGCGATAGGATTTGAACCCCTCCAAGACGTCTCGATCGATGCGGGTGATCTTTTTCCCGTACAATCTGTTCATTTTTCCGAGAATATGTTCCGCAAGGACTTCGATGTCCTCCTTCCTTTCCCTGAGGGGAGGCACCTCGATGGGGAAAACGTTCAACCGGTAAAAGAGGTCCTTCCGGAATTCTCCCTTTCTGCATTTTTCCTCCAGGTCCTCGTTCGTTGCCGCGATGATACGTACATCTACCTCTACGGTCCGCTCACTCCCTACCCGCTGCAAACTTCTCTCCTGTAAAACCTGGAGCAGCTTTATCTGCATGACGGGAGTTACGGTTCCAATCTCATCGAGAAAGATGGTACCGCCGCTTGCGAGCTCGAATTTGCCCCGTTTCTTCCTCGACGCTCCCGTAAATGATCCCTTTTCATGGCCGAAGAGCTCACTCTCAAGAAGCGTGTCGGGCAGCGCGCCGCAGTGGAGGCTGATGAACTGCCTGTCCCTTCTGTGACTTTCAAGATGCATATACCTGGCTATCAACCCTTTTCCGGTGCCCGTCTCGCCGCTCAAAAGAACCGTCGTTTTGGTGGGGGCAACGGATTTCACCTTGGCGATCACATTTTTCATCACCGGCGACCGGGCATCGACAGACTCTATCGTATCTTCCTTCAACGCTTTTTTGCGCAGGTAATCGATCTCGGAATGCAGAAGATCCGCCTCCTGAATGCTATTTACGATGAGCCCCACTTCATTCTGATCTACGGGGAAGGTCAGGTAGTTTGCCGCTCCCGCCTTCACGGCCATAACGGTGTCCCGCAGCCTCTCCTGTGTGGACAGGACGACGATCTCTCCGGAGGGGAAAGACTTCCTGAATCTTTGGATGCCTTCGCCGTAATCGGTTCTCCCATCCCCTTCATTTCCCCCGAGCAAAAGAGTTAGGTCGATGAAGACGAGATCATACCGGTTCTTATCCCGGAGGGCGGAGAGGTCATCGGCCGATGAAACGACATCTGTATCGAACTGATTCTGAGATCGGAGAAAATCCCCGATGACATGGACGGCATCCCTGTTAGCCGTCGCGATGAGAGCGCTCTTCATAATCGAAACCCGAAGGACAAAATGTATTTCGAGGAGTTATTATGGAAAGTTTATCAGATATGAATGTTGTGGTGTGAGTAATCCTTGCACGAAAAATAGGGGTCACGCCGTTTTTCCATATTAAAAGTCCACCCTCTTCACAAGATGCCGACGTAAATATTACCTTTGATCCTCAAGGGCAAACTGGGGTATCAACTCCCTCCTTACGAGCTCCCTTTTAATCCTCTCCATGATATCGCTCATGAGCAGCCGTTCATGCCGCACGTCGCTAACATAGCATTTGACCGTGTAGAGGGTCAGGAAGTTTCTGTCAAACCTGTCCGAAATGGTGACGGCGACGGGATTTTTCAAGTAGGCATAGGGGGAAGCAACGGCAGCCTCCCAAGCAATCTTTTTTATTTCAGCAGGGTTTACCGAGGCCGGAAGGGTAAAATCAACGACCACCATCTCCTGGAGCTTTCCCACGTTGGCATTTGCGACAGGCTGGTCAAAGATTACAGCGTTGGGAATCAAAACCGTATTGTCGTCGAAGGTCCGTATTCTCGTTTTCCCGAGATCGATGGAAATGACCTCGCCGTAGTGTTCCCCGATCCTGACCATGTCGCCGATCCGGTAAGGAAGGGCAAAGAGGAGCACGATGCCGGCAAGAACGTTCTTCATGGCATCCTGCAGGCCGAGGGCGAGGGCCAGTCCCGCAGATCCCAAGGCGGCGATGAGGGTGGCCTGAGGCGGTTTTATCACCCAAACAACAATGGTGTAGAAGGCCAGGAACCATATGATGATCTTCGCCACCGGATAGGTGTTCACGATGTAGAGCCTGTATTTCGAGAATCTATCCGCCAATACCCGAGAGAGCAGATGCCACATCTTTACGATCACGAGGGTGACTGCGACGATGACGAGCGAGACGACGATCTTGTTTACAGAAATAAAGCGGGTGATGTCCTTTAAGGCGTTTTCTTCCATTGGCACCTCAATAGAGAATGTTCTTTTCCTGCAAGAGTGACGCGACAGGTTGGGAGAAGAAGGGGTTCAATCGGAAGCGGTCATCGGAAACGCCATCTCCTCCCGCCCCTCTCTCCAGGACTTTCTTGTTTTGTAAAAACTCCAATACCAGAAGGCTTTCAAATTCCCCCAATCCGAATAAAAGTCCATGCTCTCTCGCTGTGAGGCTGCCGTGATTTAAGATCTCTGCAAGGCTGAAAAGGTGGAGTCGGTCCATCTTTGACAGAAACGAAAAATCCGGTTTCTCGATGGGGCGAATTGCCACTTCATGCTTCTCTTCCTCATACTCGAGGCAATAAAGCCAGTAGACAAGAGCTGACTGTATATTGCCGCCGGAGAGGCGGTAGAGGTCTTCGAAGTAGGTTTCCATAAATGCTGCGTGTTGCGCCTCCGTGTCAAGGGCACTCGGGTCCATATGTTCCGCTTCCTCCGATTTTTCTTCTGCAGCTGTAGCGGATGACAGCTCGTACCCCGAAGCTTTCTGCCGGGTAAGAAAAACCTCCTTGAAACGGGACTTTTCAAGGCGCGACAGGGTAACGTCACAGGTGAAGTAGGTGCTCATACTGTAGAGATACTCCATTTTCAGCCAGGGGTAATAGTCGACGGAGACCACCCACATCCAGTTCTTGCTCGTCGACATGATGAGATAGAGGAAGGTCCGGAGGGCTTCGTGGCAGGACAGGGCCCGCAAAAAAGCCATGTGAAAATTTTCCAGGAGGACAACCCTTCTGGGCATACCATTTATCACATCGGCCAAATCCTGGGCCCCCGACCGTTGGGAATCGAGCCCGAGAGCCCCTTCGAAAAAAGAGAGAACATCACGCGTGGTGGCCAAACGTTTCTCCACCGTTACTTTTTTCACGATAATCTCTCTACCCACCTTTTTTTGAAAAAAGTGGAGGAGAGATGTCTTTCCACAGCCGCTGTGACCGATTATCGCCACGCTGCAGGGGTTCCCTTTGAGCCAGAGATCCAGGGCATCTTCAAGAGCGGCCATTTCTTCATCCCTTCCGATGAAGAGGCTATCATCCTGAACAGGCTCCACCATATCGAAACATTCCTGGTACTTTGCAGGAAACAGGCGCAGTTTCGAGCGCCCCTGTGAAAGCGAAAAATATGATTCCGGCAGTTTTCTGTCGATACCGGCCAGAGATGGAAGGGGCAGTTCCCCTTTTCCGGTCTTCAACAATCCCCTGAGCTTCGACACCATGTCAACGATTTGCGACTTGATCTCAAACATAATCCCGTTGGAGTTCCCCTTAAATAAGGCTTGGGTTCATTCTATAACCCGCTGTCTCTTTCTGTATCAAATCAGATGTGCCTGTTGAAAGGCAATATATAAATATAGGGTAACCAATGAACATAGCGGATACGAACCGCCATGAGATAATATTTGTATACGGGAAATTTTCCCTTTAAACCCTAGCGGATGGACAGGTTTAATCCCCGCAGAAGGGATGGTCTTCCCCCCGGAAGGATTTGATTTAGGTTGCGAAAGGGGAAAACTTCTGATGCCAGCTGGAGTTATCCGTAAGCTATGGTAACAGAGAAAGAGGACGTCCTGAATTATAGTTCGGTGAGACCTGAAATCAGCATGAAACAGTGATGGTTGTTGATGAAAAAATGTATCTCCTCATTGCAGGGAAATGGGCTCATCATGTGGCTCTTTCTCTGGCTTCTGGTTCTGGTCTCTTTCACCACCCCAGGCGACGCGTCGGTCACCGTGCGGGTCACGGTGGAGGGCGTCTCGGGAGACGCTATGACGAACGTGTTGAAATTCTTGAGCATCGAACAGCAGAAAGACCACCCCTCCCTGTCGGAAGGCCTCCTTCACAAGCTCCATGAAAGAGCGGCTGCCGATATCACAAAGGCGCTGGAGCCCTTCGGTTACTATTCCCCGAAGGTGCAGGGAACGCTGGTAAGAGAGGATTCCACCTGGGTGGCAACCTACGTGATCGACCCCGGAAAACAGGTGGAGGTGACGGAGATCAACATTACTCTGGAAGGACCGGGAGCGTCCGAAGAAGAGTTCACAAAGCTTATCGATACCTTCCCCATAAAAAAGGGGGATCCCCTCGACCATGGTCGGTATGAGCGGGGAAAGAGCGCATTCCAAGAATCGGCTCTCTCCCGGGGGTATCTCGACGCCCGTTTCACGACGAGCCAAGTATCGGTCTACCCGGAAAGAGGTACCGCAACGATCTCACTGCATCTGGTCACCGGACCGAGATACCGCTTCGGCGAGGTATCTTTCGAGCAGGAAGCATTCAGGCCCGAGTTTCTGAACCGTTTCGTTCGCTTCAAGAGGGGCGATCCTTTGACGTTACAAAGAGTCCTGGAGCTGCAAAACGCCCTGAGAAACAGCGACTACTTCAGCGAGATCGACGTGCAGTACAGAAAAGAGATGGCCGAGAACCTGGAGGTACCCGTTACGGTTTCCCTGACACCGCGCAAGCGAAATGCCTACACCTTCGGGATCGGGTACGGCACGGACACCGGTGTCCGCGGGGTACTCGAGTGGGAAAACCGGCGCATCAATCCGTGGGGACACAGAATGAGCGCCGCTTTGCGCCTATCTGAAATCAAATCGAGCTTGAGCGCACGGTACACCGTCCCGCTGGCAAACCCGAGCACCGATTACCGCGCCTACACGGCCGGCTGGTTCCGGGAAGACACAGATACCAGTGAAAGCGAGACGTTCCTTATCGGGCTGAGCTATAACCACACCTACCGCCGGTGGAGAAGGACGATCTCCTTAAACTACGAGCGAGAGGACTTCACCGTCGGCAGTGATTCGGGGCGGTCCGACCTGTTGATCCCCGGGATATCCTGGACCTACACGAAAGCGAATGACCGCATATACACAACCCGCGGGAGGCGCCTGCTCATCGAGGTGAAGGGGTCGTACGAGGATCTGATCTCCGATACGACCTTCATCCAGCTCCTGGTGCAGCCGAAACTCATCTTCGGGGTGGGCGGGTTCGGCAGGTTCATTCTCCGCGGCGTTGGGGGAACGACCCTGGCAGATAATTTTTCCGACCTCCCGGCTTCGCATCGCTTTTTCGCCGGCGGAGACCAAAGCGTTCGGGGATACGGGTACGAAACGCTGGGCCCCGTCGACGAAAACGGCGACGTTATCGGCGGCGAGCACATCCTGGTGGGGAGCATCGAATATGAGCAGAAGCTGTATAAAAAGTGGAGCGCCGCTTTCTTCTACGACGTGGGAAACGCCATCAACAAGCTATCGGACTCCTACAGTGAAGGCGCGGGTTTCGGCATCCGATGGGCATCTCCCGTCGGGCTGATCCGCGTCGACCTGGCGTTCGCCCTGAGCAAGCCGGGCGATCCACTCAGGCTGCATCTGACGATAGGGCCGGACCTGTGAAGAGAATACTCCTCATAACATTGCTGATTCTGTTCCTCATTTTCGGTGGGACGGTCTTGTACCTGTCCTGCACGGAAGGGGGACTGCGCTGGCTCTTTTATGCTTCAACGGGGTACATCCCCGGCGAGGTTTCCGTCACTTCGCTTTCCGGCCGGTTGATCGGCCCCATCGAGATAGCCGGTCTCAAGTATCGTGCAGAAGGGTTCACAATCTCCATCGATCAGTTTTCAACCGATTGGAAACCGCTGGAACTCCTCTCACTCCGGGCGCACATAGCGAAACTCGAGGCATTCGGTGTGAGGATTCTCACGAAGGCCGCAAAAGAACCCCCACCCGCAAAACCGCAGCTTCCCCACCTTCGCCTCCCCCTGGAAATCGTCATCGAAGATGCCCGGGTCAGGGGCATATCCGTAAAAACCGTCGAAAGCGATGGCACCTTCGAGATAGGCGAGGTGAGCCTCGCCGCGCACCTTTTCCGCGAAGAGTTTCGCGTCCATCGTCTCAACGTAAACGCGCCTCTCTTTGCCCTTTCGCTTGCGGGAAACCTCACCCCACAGGGTGATTATCCCCTAGACATGGATGTCCAATGGTCACTCCGCCTCCCGGGGTATTCCCCCATTGCCGGTTCGGGCAGGCTCTCCGGCTCACTGGCCCAGCTCGACGTGACACAGACGGTCGACTCTCCCGCGAAGGCGCGGATCGCTGCGACCCTTTTCAAACCCCTGGAAAAGGTAAGGTGGGAGGCGTCCCTTCACCTCGATGCGCTTCAGGTGGCAGCGATACGGGAAGGGTTTCCCCACGTGGCGCTGACCGGCAAGGTGGACAGCTCGGGGACTCCCGGCGTTTTTGATCTGCGGGGCTCCTTTGCCTCCTCCTGGCCGCAGTACGGAAATATCACGGGAGATTTCCTGGGGGAACAAAGGGATGGCGTGTGGAAACTGGAAAAACTCCTGCTGGCAGTCCCGGGAACGGAGGCCAGGGTCACCCTGCGGGGCACGTTCGGACAGGCCGCCGCCCCCCCGTCCTTCACGGTTGAGGGTGAGTGGAAACAGGTGGCCTGGCCCCTCCATGGGAAAGAGGCCGGCTACGTCAGTCCCGAAGGAAACCTGAGCGCAAAGGGGGTGCCGAAAGATTTCTCTTTCCGGGCAGATGCCCACCTGGAAGGGAAAAGTATTCCCCCGGGAATTTGGGCTGTGACCGGACGAAGAAAGGGTGGCGAAATAACTCTCGACACGTTACGGGGCAGACTGCTGGGCGGTGAAATTGCAGGAAGCGGGGTCTTGCGGTGGCAGCCGAAGGTGGCATGGAACGTTTCCATCGACGGCAGGGAAATCGATCCGGGTGCCTTCGCTAAGAAGTGGCCCGGGAGCCTACACTTCGCCGCTGCGTCAACGGGAGAAATAAGGGAAACGGAGCCACGGGTAAAGCTTGACATCAAGAATCTGGCAGGTGAGCTCCGCGGCTATCCCGTCAGGGGCGGTGCCGAAATATCCATCGCAGGAAACCGCTACTTTTTTCCCCGGGTGGAACTGCGTTCGGGGACAGCGCTCATTACCGCTTCCGGGAATGTATCTGACAGGTGGGACGTGCGCTGGGAGATAGAGGCAGAAGATTTACGCGACTTGATTCCCGATGGAGGGGGTTCGGTGAGGGGAAAAGGGCGCGTATCGGGCCCCCGCCCGGTGCCGAGGATCGAAGCGATCCTTGCGGGGAAAGATGTGGCCGCGGGCACCATGGGTGCGGGAGCGTTTGATGCCGACATCGCCATCGATCTCTCAGACGGGGAAGTTTCCCGTATCGCTGTCACGGCGTCGGGTATCCGAGCCGGCACCCGGCAATTCGACTCCCTCTCCCTCAAGGGTGATGGAAAGCTGGTATCCCACGACCTATCGGCGTCGCTGAAGAGCTCGGGGGAAAATTATGCAGTGGCGGTCGCCGGAGGTTACGAAAACCGATCCTGGGAAGGGATGCTCACGCAGGGCGATTTCACCACGGAACAATTCGGGACCTGGTCCCTCCTGGAGAAAGAAGTGGTTTCCCTGTCTGCCGACAGGGCACAAACGGGGGAAATCTGCTTCGGAAGCGACGGCGGGAGCATCTGCTCCCGGATCGAATGGCTGAGGGAAAAAGGGCTCGATGGGAAAATAACCATTACGGACCTGCCCTTATCGCTCTTCGGACCGGCCCTTCCCGAAAAGATCACGCTTTCAGGGGCGCTTACGGGAAGCATAGAGGGGTCATACGGCACCGGCGGGGTGCTCTCCGGCAAGATCGGCCTCACGACCACATCGGGAGAGGTAGCTTTCCTCCTGGACGATGGAAAGACAGTAAAACTCCCCTTTGCGGGAAGCGTCCTGGAGGGAAGCCTCGATGAGGAAGCCCTCCGCGCACGATTGGACGCATCGATATCGGATGAAGAGTTTGTGAGAGGCACCCTGACGCTCCCCCTCTTCTCTCCTTTGAACATCCAGGCAAAGAAGCAGGTGATGAGCGGCAGCTGGCAGATATCCCTCGAGGAACCGGGCCTGGTTCCCGCCCTCTTTCCAGACCTCGAAAACACGACAGGCAGGGTGCTGGGGAACGTCGCCTTTTCCGGGACGCTCGCCAGCCCCCTTTTTACGGGAGAAGTTGCCCTCAGCCAGGCGTCAGCCAACATCCCGGGACTTGGGACCCGCATAGAGGACCTTCGGATTGCAGCTTCGAGTGACGGCAGCGGCGTGATCAACCTCGACGGGGAAGTCCGCTCCAACGAGGGGACGGTGCGCCTAGGCGGGTCGATCAATGTGGGACCCCGGAAAGAGAAAACGGCGCTGCTCGAGATAAAGGGGGAGCGCTTCGAGGCGATCAAAACGCCTGAGGCATGGATTCTCGTGTCCCCGGACCTCAAAGTGAGGCTTACGGAAAAGGTTCTCCGCCTGGACGGCCAGCTGGAGATACCGGAGGCGACCATCGAGCCGAGGGACCTCTCGGGAGCCGTTACCCCATCCCGCGATGTTACCGTGATACGGGAGGCTGAAGAAGAAAAGAAGGAAGAAAAGTTCACGGTTTACAGCAACATCCGGCTGATCCTGGGAGAAAAGGTGAGCTTCAACGGCTTCGGCCTCAGCGGCCGCATCGCCGGCAACATCCTCGCGGTGGACGAACCGGAAAAGCTGACCACCGCGACGGGTGAGCTGAAGATTCTCGAGGGACAATACAAAGCCTACGGTCAGAAACTAAAAATGGAAAAGGGCCGTCTGATCTTTTTCGGCGGGCCGATAGACGACCCCGGCCTCGATATAAGGGCGGCCAGGAGAATCGATGAGGTGGTGGCGGGGGTCGATGTATCGGGAACGGTAAAGTCACCCCGCCTGACACTTTTTTCAAGCCCGGCGATGGATCAGAGCGATGCCCTCTCCTACCTGTTGCTGGGGAGGCCGGTGAACAGGATATCCAGCGGCGAGGGGCAGCAGCTGAAAAAGGCCGCCCTCTCTGCGGGCTTGAGCGGGGGTGATCTGATCGCCAAAAAGATCGGCTCCCTCTTCGGGCTCGAGGAAGTGGGCCTCCAGGAGGGGACGGAGCAGGAAGAGGCGAGCCTGATAGTCGGCAAATATTTATCTCCGAAGCTTTATATAAGCTACGGAATCGGGCTTTTCGAACCCATCAGCACCTACCGCATCAGGTACAATATAAGCAGCAGGTGGCTCGTGCAAACTGAATACGGCTTAAACAGCGGCGCCGATCTGTTCTACAGGATAGAGCGGTGACGAGACGGAAGCACAGGGAGAATTTAACGATGAAAAAAGAGATGGATACCGCGACGAAGCCCCGGAAGAGGAAAACAGACCCCAAGGCTGTCATCGTACTCATTATCCTCGTATTGTTTACCTTATTCCTTCTGCAGAACATGACGCCCGTCGACGTGCAGTTTCTTTTCTGGAAAGTGACTACTTCCAGGGTCGTCATTCTGCTCGCCACGCTATTTATCGGTTGCCTGGTCGGTCTCCTGCTGGGCTGGAAACTCTTTAGAAAGAAGGTCAAATCGTAACACGTAAACAGCGATTTGCTAATCTTTCCCGCAAAGGGAGGGTTCTTACAGATCTCCGTTTCCTGCCAACGGGAGTGAACTTTTTCCCCTTGACGGGGAAGGCCGCGGTGCAATAAGTTAACGTGAGAACAAGTTTTTCTTCGGGCAATTTCCATAGATGAACAGGGCCTCCGTTAGCCGGTCGTCTCGGCAAAAAAGAACCCGTCACGGTAACCCGGGGGTTAATCTTACGGATTATCACAGTAAACGATAAAATTTCTTGATAAAATGGTAGTGGAAAGAGCACCGGGCCCGCGATACATGCTCCCGGTGTGAAATCTAAATCCGATAGAGAGCCCCGTAACCAGGACACGGAAGCGGCAAGCAGAGCCCGGCTCATCTATCGTCCGTCTGATTATTTTACTTATTACATCAAGTGAGGTTTGAATCGTGTCAGAATACATCTCAAGGGACAGAAAAGACGTGGGGTGGCTCAAAAAGAACATCCCCTGCAGGACCTTTTGCCCGGCGGCCACCGACATCCCGGCCTACATCGACGCTATAGCGAAGGGAGATTACGCCAGCAGCTACGAAATCAACCGGAGGGACAATATTTTCCCGGGGATACTGGGCAGAGTGTGCACCCGCCCCTGCGAGCCTCCCTGCAGGCACGGATACGAGGGGCTCGGAGATGCCGTGTCGATCTGCTACCTTAAGAGGGTCGCCTGGGATTTCGGGAGGTTCGACGTAACGAAATCCTGGAAGCGGGAAGCCGAAACGGGGAAACGGGTTGCCATTGTTGGCGCCGGACCTGCCGGTCTGGCCGCTGCGAACGAGCTCGCCCTGTGGGGACACGACGTCACCCTCTTCGAGAAGGAGGATATCCCGGGGGGGATGATGACCCTGGGGATACCGAAATTCCGGCTCCCGAAGGAGATTACCGATTTCGACATCGGTTCCGTTCTCAACCTGGGCATCGACCTGAAGACGAAGGTGGCGCTCGGCGACGATATCACCCTTACCGACCTTTCCGGGGAATACGACGCCGTCGTGGTAGCGCTTGGCACGATGGATCCTGTCAGGATAGGGATTCCCGGGGAGGAGGGAGAAGGGGTCCACCTGGGGCTCGACTTCATGATGAAGGTCAACAAGGAGATGATCCACGAGGTTCCCGATCGGGTGCTCGTGATCGGTGGGGGCTTCACCGCCGTCGACTGCGTGCGAAGCTCGGTCCGCCTTGGCGCAAAAGATGTGAAGCTCGTCTACCGAAGGACCCAGGCGGAAATGTACATCGACAGGCACGAACTGGAGGAGATGGAGGTGGAAGGGATCGATGACACCTACCTCGCCTCCCCCGTCGAGGTTCTTCGAAACGGCAGGGGGGAAGTGGAGGCCGTGAAACTGGTGAGAAACGTCCTCGGTGAGCCCGACGAATCGGGGCGCAGGAGCCCCGTGCCAGTAGCAGGATCCGAGTACGTCGTGGAGACGGACTACCTCATCGCGGCGATAGGCCAGCGGGCGGAAAAAAAGCCCCTCGAAGGTTTCCAGAACGACGAAAAGATAAAGGATTACCGTTTCGGCGAAAAGAATGTCTTCATCTGCGGCGACCTTCGGACCGGCGCTTCGAACATAATAGAGGCGACAGCAGAGGGGAAAAATGCAGCTGACAGGGTCCACGCTCTACTCCACGGGAAAAAGCCGCTGAAGGTGGCCGTTAAGATCAAGGACCTCCCGGGCCCCGATACGGGAAGGGAGCGGAGTTATGATTTCATCGAACTTCAGCACATGCCCACCCTCGAACTGAAGAAACGGTTTGACATGACGGCAGAGGTGCAGCTCGGGTTTAACGAGGACATTTCCCTGCTCGAGGCGAGGCGCTGCTACCTCTGCGACCACGATTATCAGATCCACATCGACCGTTGCATATACTGCTGCGCATGCATCGAAGCGATGCCGAGGAAATGTATCTACCTTGCCCGTGACGTCACGGTGGACGACGAGGGTTCCATGGAAGTCTTCGAGGCTGAAAACTGGGAGGAAGTTGCGGCCGTGGTCATTGAAAACGTCGAATGTATCCGGTGCGGTAACTGCATCCGGGCCTGCCCCGTCGACTGCATATCGGTGGCAATGGTCCGTCCATTTTACGAGAGAGAGGAATAAATGTCCGGGAAAAAAAGAAAGTTCGTCATTATCGGTGCGGGAGTTGCAGGAGTGGCAGCTGCCCTGGCGATACGGGAGGAGGATGGAGATGCCTCCATTACCCTCGTCGACGAGGAGGCCGATTTTCCCCACTACCGTTTCATGCTCGGTGACGTGCTTCTGGGCACGAAAGACGAGAGAGGAATTTTCATCAAGGACGAGCGGTTCTTCGACGAGAAAGAGATAAAGCTGCGCAGGGGCCAGAAGGTCCTCAAGCTCTCTGTTACGGAGAAATACGTCTTCCTCTCAAATAACGAGCGGCTGACCTTCGACGCGATCCTCATCTCGGTAGGAAGAAGGGAGGTTATACCCTCTCACCTGAAGCAGTATTCCCGCTGGCTCTCCCTCTTCTCCACCCTGGAGAACACGCTGACGATCAAGAGCCGGATCCCTCACGCAAAGAGGGCAATTCTGCGGGGAAAAGGGTTCAACGCCCTCGAGTTGGCCAGGGTGCTCCTGCGCTCAGGGCTCGAGGTGGTGCTCGTAACGCCCGATAAGCGGCTTACCTACCCTTCAATGCCGGAAGAGGAAAACGAGGATCTTCGAAGAATTATCACCGAAGCCGGCATCTTATTGAGAGAGGGTGAGGACATCAACAGGATCGAAGAGAAAAACATGCACACTTACAGCGTGGAGCTTCTGTCGGGCGATCGCCTCGACGGTGAGATCATCTTCGCATCGGGCGGATTCGCGCCGAAGATCGATTTTCTAAGGGATTCGGGCGTGTACCTGAACCAGGGTGTCATCGTGGACGACTACCTGCAATCCACATCGGAATCGATTTTTGCCGCCGGTGACTGTGCGGAAATATACCATCCAGCCCTCAAGCGCTACTGGGTGAATCTGGGATACCCGAATGCCGAGACCCAGGGTACGGTAGCAGGCAAGAACATGGCCGGAGACCTGCTCATAAAACTGGACATCGAAAAAATGCGGCCCTACACGATCTTCGGCCGCGAACATTATGCAAGGTGGTGGGACTGATGAAGATAAAAGAGATAACCATTCAGGCGACGGGGGGCGCCGGCGACGGTTCCCTGGCGACGGGAGCGCTGATGGCGAGAGCCTTCGTCCGGCTCGGGTACTTCATTCTGATTCACGACACCTTCCCCGCCGAAATCAGAGGGTTTGGCAAATCTGTCTCCGAGGTGAGGATATCGACGCGCGATGTGGCAGCAAAGGCGGACTCCTCCGATGTGCTGATCGGGCTCAACAACGTATTCGCCATCGAGCAGATCAAAGACCTCTCCGAGCGGGGGATCGTCATTTACGACAGCCAGCCCGGGATAACGGTCAAGGACGCAGAGTCGATCCCCAACCATGCGGGAAACCTCATGAACTGTTACGGCCTTCCTCTGGAATTTACGGCGCAGAAGGCAACGGGAAAAAAGCTGGGGAAAAACGTGGTGGCCGTCGGATTTCTCTCGAAACTGCTGAATTTCCCCCCGGACGAGATGAAAGAGATCCTGAAAGAGCTTTTCGCACGGAAGGGGGAGGAGGTTCTCAATAACAACATCGCCCTCTTCATGAGCGGGTACGAATACGAGGACATCGAATACGCGAAAATCGAGCTCGAGATGCCGCCGAATGCGGGGAAAAAGTTCACCATAACGTCGGGAAACGACGCCATGTCCCAGGGGGCTATCAACGCGGGACTCGCCTTCTTCGCCGGCTATCCCATCACCCCTGCTTCGAAGATCATGGAAAACCTGGCAGTAAAACTCCCGAAATACGGCGGGGCGGTTTTGCAGACCGAAGACGAGATAGCGGCAATCGGCGCTGTTCTCGGCGCATGGTTTACGGGCAGAAGGGCGATGACCGCCACTTCCGGCCCGGGTCTGTCTCTTATGACGGAGATCATCAACCTGGGCGTCATGACGGAGATTCCCCTGGTGATCATAAACGCCATGCGGGGAGGTCCCTCGACGGGCCTTCCCACGAAAGTCGAGCAGGCCGACCTCAACCTCGCGCTCTACGGCGGCCACGGAGACAGCCCCAGGGTCGTCCTCGCACCGGCAACGATCGGGGAGTGCTACGGAATAATCCAGGACGGCCTCGACGTGGCGGAGAAGTACCAGACACCGGTGATCGTGCTCTCGGACAAGTTTCTCGGCATGTCCTACGTGGCCGTACCCGAAAATACCCTGGAGGAGAAAAGGGTTTCAACGAGGCTCGCCTACGCCGGGAGTCCCGACGATTACATGCGCTACCTGGTAACGCCCGACGGCGTGTCTCCCTGGGTCATCCCCGGCGAGGAGGAAATCTCCTACACCGCCACGGGCCTGGGACACGACGAGATGGGAGCGCCGAATTACGACATCGCCGTGAACAGGGAGTTAACGGAGAAGCGTTTCAGAAAATTCGATACCATGCTTTCCGACCTTCCCCCTCCCGAATTTTTCGGCGAGGAGGATGCGCCGAACCTCATCGTCACCTGGGGATCCACCTTCGGCGCGGTCCTGGAGGCAGTGGAGCGGCTCCGGGAGCAGGGATACGCTTTACGGGTGGCGAAGGTGCAGACCATCTTCCCGCAGCATGAGGAGATCATGAGGGAGGCCCTTTCCCGGGCGAAGAAAATCATCATTCCCGAGCAGAACCAGCTCGGGCAGTTCGCCAAGTTCATCAAGGGTGTTTATGGCGTCAGCGCTGATGAGGTACACCTCCCCTCGGGCGCCCCGGTTCGGCCCGGTGACGCCGAAAAACTCATCAAAGAGAGGCTGGACACATGACTGAGCTGAAGAGAAAAGACGAAATACTCGTAAACATAGCGCGGGTGCGCAAGAAGAAACTCGTGGAGAAACACGGGAGGCTCCGGCCCATCTTCTGCGGCGGATGCGGACACTTCGCCGCACTTCACGCAATATACCACACCATGTCTGAGCTGGACATACAGGCCCACGAACTGGTGATTGTATCGGGTATCGGCTGCTCGGGAAGGATGCCGGGATTCGTTAAGTGCTACGGCATCCACGGGGTCCACGGCAGGGCGCTCCCCATTGCAACGGGCGTCAAGATCGCGAACCCCTCGCTGACGGTTATGGTCGTGGGAGGCGACGGTGACGGCCTTGGAATAGGAGGCGGCCATCTGCCTCACGCGGCGCGGGTAAACACGGATCTCACCTACCTTCTCCTGGACAACGCCGTTTACGGCCTGACAAAGGGACAGGCGGCACCCACCACCCCATACGGGGACAGGACCTCGACCACCCCCTACGGAAACCCGGGCAGGCCCCTCGATCCCGTTGCCCTCTCGCTCATCCAGGGTGCCACCTTCGTTTCTCGGGGATTTTCGGGATATCCCGACGAACTGAACCACATGGTGGCGGAAGGGGTGAAACACAAAGGATTCTCCATGATCCATATCTATTCCCCCTGCGTAACCTTCAACAAGAACGAAACCTACGAGCGGTATTACGAGATCTCGGAAAAACTCCCCGAGGGAAGGGATCTGACGGACATGAAGGAAGCTCTTCACTTTGCCCTTTCATCGGAGAAAACGTATCTGGGTATCTTTTATCAGAAGGAAGGGCCCACCCTCGAGGAAAACATGCTCAAGGCCATCGAAAAGGTGGGAGAGTTCGACGACGGCCGCATCACCGCATCACTGAAAGAGGAGAAGATCGAGAAAGAAAAGAAACGGGCGGAGTAAGGACAGGTTTTAAGTCACAGGGAGAAATCAAGCTTCACGGCAGCTTTCAATAATCGCTATTTCTGAACTCTCCTGTATATCAACGGAACTTCTTTTTGCTCGACCTCGTAATTGATAGCGACCATCCAGTCCCCGTAAGATTGGTCGATCGACCTTAACCGCGCAAGGAGTTCCTGCTTGAAGTTTGTCTCTATCGGTGCACCACGACCGGGCCAGATACGGAACTTCACCCCCAGAAAAACTTTCCCCGAACTCGTCTCCATCCGTCCTTCTATAGATGGCTCCGTAAGGAGAATCCCGGGATACTGCTCGTTCGTGGAAATCACCAGTTTGGCTATCGTCTCTTCCATCTTTTTCGGCAGGTTCTCGTCACCTGAGAGGGTGATATCAGCCAGACAGCAAACGTATCCCCGGGGATAGTTCACCACGTTTCCCGTAGTTGCAGATGGTGGCCCGCAGCTTTTTGAAGGCCGAGACGTAATCCGCGATCACGATCCCTTCACCATCATGCATATTTCTGGCAGTCGTTTTCATCATGACCTTCCGTTTGCTTGTTTTGTTACCACCACTTGATGTTTCTTCTTCCCTCTTTTTTGCTTCCTTTGGGCGAAGGACTTTTCCAATATCTTCCTTCAGCTATCGGTAGCCTTGCCCAAATCGGGGCAGCAACCTGTGTTCGTTGATTTATCATCGTTACCCGTCGTTGACTTCTCCTTATCTTTAGCTGCCGAGGTTGCGAAGTGCTGCTCCATCATCTGGGAACAGAGATCAAAGACTTTCTCCATATCGGGACAACGTTCTGCTTTATCTGATTTTTTCTCGCCACACGTCTCCTCTTTTCCTTCACCTTCCGTCTTCACCTTCGCGGAAAACTGTTCCATCATCTTCAGCATCATCTTCATCTTCTCCTCGCTCATTCCGCCCTTCATGCATTCCTCAATTTTTCCTTTCATAAACATCTTTCTTTCCTCCTTTTTCATTCGGTTTTACTGTCTTTCTGACTTATAGACGGATACCGGTCGGAAATGGATACATCTCACCCGTTTCTTTGTGTGATATCCCTTTTTTTCTCCTCATATTCCTCCCGGCTGATCTCTCCCAGGGCATATCGCTTATCGAGAATATCATCCGCTGAATCGGAAGGGCTGACGTGATACTCGCCGGTATCACGGGAACCGAAACAGCAGAGGGACCTGCCACGGCCTCTCATGCCCAGAAAGCACAGAAAGATCATGACGAGAGGAATTATCCACCAGTAGGAATCCATAAAACTTGCGAGCCCGCTCATCTTTTTCACCTCCTTTTTAACCGTATAGACGGATAAAAGACGGAAATAGATACGCCTTAAATACAGTTATGGAGAATGTTTGTGTGGGCACAGAGGAAAGATAATTGTAGAAAAACTTCGATTTTCTGGTCTCGAAAACAGGTGTTCGAAACCCGGAGATACTATATTGACTGTTTGTTCTGACACCAGCATTCTAAAATCTATTCTCCTGCCAATTGACGTTGATTGTTCGCTCCTGAATAGGAATTTTTCATTTAAACTCTCATTGCTTAGCTTTTTAACTCCTGAGATTCGGATCTTTTCTTCTTCGGAGCCTCTCATTTTCCTAGAGCCAGATGTTGCTGTAGAAACGAGATAATCCGAGGTCCAAACTCCGGGGTGAGGATAACATCGGTGTGTCGGCGACCTGCGGCGAGCCAGCTCTCGACAGTTCGACCATTAGCTCCATGAAGAATTGCCTCCATGTCAGAGGGGGGGATAAACCGGTCCGATTCTCCGTGTATGAGCAGAACAGGCGCATTCACATCGCTTATTCTTCTATAAGGCGCGACTTTTTCCATGGAGGAGCCGAGCCAGCCTTCGATGCAGCGGGAGACTAACCACAGAAAAAGCTGCGGGGGAATGTGATACCTTTTCATGTAGCGGCGGGTTAGCGATACCGGATCGGCAAAAGCGGAGGTGCTGACCAGGGCGCGAATCCTGGGATCCATGGAGGATGCCAGTATGCCGCTCGCACCACCCATCGAATGGCCGACGACCCCTAAGCGCGATATATCGACATCATGGCGCGCTTCAAGGTACTGAACCGCTGATATGATAT
>CAYFXN010000027.1:20524-20775 GCA_964347065.1 uncultured bacterium
GTGATCGGACCGTCGCGGCAGCTCGACCCATGCCCACGCGCATCGAAAGCGAGCACACCAAAACCAGCCCGATGAAGGTACTTGGCCACGGGCAACATGGAAGATTTATTGAAAGACCAGCCGTGAACGACAATGATCGTTGGCCACTTGACAGGACTTCCCGCCGGGGGGATAAACCAACCCTCGATGGTCCTGCTGTGACTTGTAAAGGACACTGACTCACATGGCAGGGCGAAATCAGCAGGTAATGC
>CAYFXN010000028.1:0-20678 GCA_964347065.1 uncultured bacterium
TTGACATGCTTTTCTCGCTATTTCCGCTCCACGTCTGTTGATCTCTCTGACACTTCTTCCAATATCGTACTCGCCGAATTTCACCCTGTTGGCTCCGAATGTATTGGTGGTTACGGCCACCGCCCCCGCATCGAGATAGTTTTTGTGGATTTGATAGATTAAATCGGGATTCTCAACGTTCAACTCCTCTGGAGGTCTTCCCTTTACCAGACCTCTTTCCAGAAGAAGGGTGCCCATAGCCCCGTCCCACACGACTACACCCGCCTGTATCAGATTAATCGGATTCATTTTTGTCCTCTCGACCCCTTACAGAGTGACCTGATGAACATTCTCGGGCCTTCTCCCGAGAAGTTGCTCACCACGTTCTTTGAAACTCTCCGGATCATCCGTAACCAGGTAGCAGATGTCACCTTCTTTCTCCGGACGGAGAAGGTTAGCCGAACCCAGATATTTGTTGACTTCTATGGCCACATTCACCGCCGAGTCGATAATCGTCACCTTATCTCCGAGAAATGACTGAATCCTCCCCCGCATGAACGGATAATGGGTGCATCCGAGAATCAATGTGTCCACCCTGTTTTTTTTCAAGGTGGAAAGATACTCGAAAATGATTTTCTCCGTAATCTCGTGGTCAACCCACCCCTCCTCCACAATAGGCACGAAAAGGGGACAGGCTTTTTGGTAAACTCTAATGTCTCTATTATGCGCCTTTATCAACTTTTTATAGGTATTGCTCCTGACAGTGCTGTCGGTCCCGATAACCCCTATATTTCCATTTTTCGTCTCCCCGATCGCCTTCAGAACTGCAGGAGAAACGACATCGAAAACCGAGATGCGGTATAATTTTTTGAGTCCTTCCAAAGCTACTGAAGAGGCTGTGTTGCAGGCCACAACAAGCGCTTTAATATCGTAATTCATCAATAGGTAGTTTGCTATTTCTACCGAGTATCGTTTGACAGTAAGCTTGCCTTTGTTCCCGTATGGAACCCTCCCGGTATCCCCAAAATAGAGATACCTTTCTCCGGGCAAAATACGCCTCAATTCTTTCAGTACCGTGAGCCCACCAATTCCAGAGTCAAAAATTCCAACAGGCCTATCCATTTTTCCTTCAGAGTTCAAGGTAAAATTGCTTTAAAAAAAAGATCTTCATATTATCATACATTTTGACGATGATTATATAAGGGGTTTTTATGCTTGATAAGCTCGAAATAATCAATTCATATCTCTCAAGCCAGAACTTTTCTCAGTTTGCTTACGATCCGAAGGTTATCATCGCAATTTTGGTAATTTTTTTATTTGCGGTAATATTCAGGTGGAAATGGGTCCTTGTAATCCTTCTTCTGAGCGGAGGTTCACTGGCAATCATACGGTACACGAATTTCAAACCCGTTGATGGAAGTGTGGACCCCACTCTGATCACTTTTGTCGCCAGCTCTGTGATTATTACAATAGCGATAATCTATCTCGTTTTCATTCAAAGTGATTAAAGAGACGTGTACGTTTTTTTTGCGTTTCGAGGACGACCGAGCTAACACCCTATTTTTCTGCCCAATTATATAAGCCGTGCGAGAGGACAAGCTTTCTCTGCCTGATTCCCTCTTACCAAGCCCCATTCATCACGTACTCATGCATTGCTTTTGAAGCAACTCTTCCCGCACCCATGGCGAGAATAACCGTTGCTGCGCCTATCACAATGTCGCCTCCGGCAAATACCCCCATTTTGGTAGTCTTGCCCGTTTCCTCATCGGCAATAATATTTCCCCATTTATTGGTTTCGAGGCCAGGTGTCGTCGCAGGGATAAGGGGGTTTGCTCCGTTTCCTATCGCGACGATAGCCGTATCGATATCCAGAATAAATTCCGATCCCTTAATGGGCACGGGACGTCTCCTACCCGAATCGTCGGGTTCACCGAGCTCCATTTTCAGGCATTCTACCTGTCTAACCATTCCCTCGTCATCTCCGATGAATCTCGTCGGGTTCGTAAGCAGCATGAACTGGATTCCTTCCTCTTCAGCATGATGGATCTCCTCAATCCTCGCCGGCATCTCCTTTTTGGATCGCCGATATATGACGTACACGTTCTCTGCCCCGATCCTGAGGGCATTCCTCGCCGCATCCATGGCAACGTTTCCTCCTCCGAAAACGGCGACATTTTTACTGACCGCTATCGGCGTATCCGCTTTCGGAAACTCGTATGCTCTCATCAGGTTTGCCCTTGTAAGGTACTCATTGGCACTGTATACGCCGATAAGGTTTTCACCGGGGATATTCATAAAGTAGGGAAGCCCGGCTCCGCTTCCTATGAATACCGCGTCAAATTTTTCCTCGGTCATGAGTTCTTCGACGGTTATCGTCTTCCCGATGACGACGTTACATTCGAGTTTCACGCCCATCGCTTTTATGAAATCCACTTCTACCGCCACAATTGCCTTGGGAAGCCTGAATTCAGGGATGCCGTAAACGAGAACCCCGCCGGGTTTGTGCAGCGCTTCGAAAATGACGACCTCGTGGCCAAGTTGGGCCAGATCCCCGGCAACCGTCAGGCCGGCTGGTCCCGAACCGACAACCGCAATTCTCTTACCTGTTTTCGCTGCTACTTCCGGGATATCGATATTACCCGTAACCCGCTCGAAGTCTGCAACGAACCTCTCCAGGCGGCCAATCGCAACCGGCTCATCCCTCTTCCCGATGACACAGGGCATCTCACACTGCTCTTCCTGAGGGCACACCCTCCCGCAAATGGCGGGGAGAACATTGTCCTCTTTTATCTTTCTCGCCGCTTCGACAAATTTGCCCTGACGGACAAGCTCGATAAAATCAGGAATTTTTATCCCCACGGGACAGCCCTTGACACACTGAGGATTCTTGCAAAATATACATCTCGATGCTTCTAATATTGCCTGTTCAGGAGTGAAACCGTAAGGCACCTCATCGAAGTTTTTCACCCGGACTTCAGGAGGTTGCTCAGGCATCGGTTGCTTCGGGATGCTGAAAGGCTTCGGCCTCGTTTTCTTTTTTTCCCCCATTTATTTTTTTCCTCCTTTAACCTGCTTCGCCTCTTTTTCCGCGTACGCTTCTTCAGCAATTCTCTCTTGCTCAATGAAAGCCCTGTTCCTTTTGGCAAGCTCGAGGAAATCCACCTCATGTCCATCAAACTCAGGGCCATCTACGCACACAAATCTCGTTTTTCCGTTAACGGTAACCCGGCAAGCCCCGCACATGCCCGTGCCGTCCACCATGATCGGGTTCAGGCTCACATAGGTTTTGATCCCATAGGGCTTCGTCACTTCTGACACAGCCCTCATCATCGGTATGGGCCCGATAGCGAGAACCAGATCAAGTTTCTCTCCCCTATCAATGACTTCCTTGAGCGCATCGGTAACAAAGCCCTTTTTGGCATAGCTTCCGTCGTCGGTGGTAACGATGATCTCATCGCTGATCTCCGTTACTTCCTCCTCGAGTATCAAGAGGTCTTTTGTTCTTGCTCCTATCACGGATATCATTTTATTTCCCTCTTTTTTTAATGCCTTCGCTATCGGCAAGAGAGGCGCGTTTCCGATACCTCCGCCTATACAGGCGACGGTGCCGAGCTTTTCAATATGAGTCGGCCGCCCGAGGGGGCCGACGACATCGATTAGTTCGTATCCTACTTCCAGAGCGGAGAGCTCCCTCGTCGTTTTTCCTACCACCTGATATATAATCGTGACGGTCTCCTCCAAAGGGTTCGAATCGACGATTGTCAGGGGTATCCTCTCACCATTTTCATCGATCCTCAGAATGAGAAACTGCCCCGCTTTTCTTTTTTTTGCTATATAGGGAGCCTTCAATCTTTTGAGAAAGACGTCTTTTGCGATCATCTTTTTCTCGACTATTTTGAACAATTGAACCCTCCTTCGACTTTTATGGGTTCTATAGAGACGAAACCGGGGTAAAAATATACCTTTAGCGGTAAAAAATCAACCCCTAATATTGAGACGACGCACGTCACAACATATCTCCCATCGAACGGATTATCGTGTTCTTCCCCTCCCCTGTCCTGGAAGAGAAAAAAATAGGCTCTCTGCCCGTCAGGCCAATCACCTCTTTCAGAAACCGGTTCGTTAAACTGGCTCTTTCCCTTTGTGACAATCTGTCAACCTTCGTGAAAACGACGATAGTACTGACACCCTGATGATTGAGAAAGTCCAGCAATGTCTTTTCTTCTTCCTCGATACCCCTTTTCGAATCGACGAGAAGGAAAACTGCCTCTATCTTTTTTATAATCCTGAAATAGGACTCAACGAGGAACTTCCAGGATTTCCTTTCCTTCATTGAAACCTTCGCGAAACCATACCCGGGGAGGTCAGCAATGATGAACCTGCCGTCAACGAGGTAATAATTTATGGATCTTGTTCTCCCGGGTGTCCGGCTTATCCTCGCAAGCTTGCTTCTTCCGAGAACTTTGTTGATGAGGGATGACTTTCCAACATTTGATCTGCCCGCTATTGCAACATGAGGATAACCGGGATCATATACCTCTCTCGGATCAAAAATAGTCTTTATAAGCTCGATATCTTTAAATCTCATTATACCGTGAAAATCTCTGCCTCGAGGGATTGAAAGAATTCGTCGAAACCTGACGCTTCGGCGGCCGGATAATTTCTTACAACCGATTTTAAAACAAGTTTAGACGCGGAGAGCTTTTTCTCCCCGTAAAATGAGAACTGATTGAAGTCCTTTTCAAACAGATCGAGGGTAACTGTGGCCTGCTGAACATTACTGTTCCTAAAGAGAGCAGCCATCGTCGCGCCGTAGCAACGCGCCGAAGTCACCTGCTCGCTCTCGAGTTTTTTCAAAAGCTCTCCGAGCTTCTGAAGGACGAAATTACCTCTCTGATATCCGTTCAACCTGTTGTATTCACCGAAGTTTGCGATATGGAAGAGAGCCATTGCAACAGTACCATCCGTCCCCGCAAATCGAGAAAATTCCTCTTCAGAAATATTTTTGAAGTCCTCCAAGTTGTACAGCCCGGTGAGCATATCTCTCTTTTCTCCCTCTTTGATCTGTTTTCTCTGCAACTGGATGTGAAGCGTGTTATCGATCATCGCTGCGAGCTTGTACGAAAGATTTTCGATTTTTCCAAGCTCTTCTTTCAACAACGGTCTTCTCGTCAGTTTGTTATCGACTCCGAGAACACCGACGATTCTATCCCTCGAAATAAGGGGGAAAACGCCAAAGGAGTTGCTCCGAAGTGCCTGGATGGAGGAATAGGGAGGTGCAATCCGAAACTCATCTGAAAGATTGGTTTCTTCAGACAAGAAAAAGGCCTTTCTCTCGTGGTAAGCCTTTGCGAGGGCTCCTCCCCCCTCCATAAGCGGAACCATAATTTTTTCTTCGGGCTCGAAAACGTTTCCCACCGATGCCCTGCACCTTAAAAACGCTTCCGCCTCATCCGGCATGAACAGCAGTATTCGGTCAAACTCGAACCGTTCCTGGATGACGCTAATAACCAGCGGTAGATGGGACTCCAAATAACCTGAATATTGCATTGTAATCGACAGGTTGTATAGCCTCTCCAGGCTGGTTGCGTTTTTTTCCCAATCAATCTTCGAGCCCTCGAGCTCCTTATGGATCAGCATCAACTTTTCGTTTTCTTCCTCAATATCACCGTAAAACGGCTTGAGAATTACCTGGGTCGCGAAGAAGGTAAAAGCCAGGATCAGGAGACCTACAGCTCCCGACGTTATAATAATAATTTTCTTTATTCTCTGAAGCTCTGAAAAGGCAGTCGTAATTGGCTGGTCCACTGCAACAACCCAGCCCTTATCTTTGATCACCCTGAACGCAATGATCTTGTTTTCACCGAATAAGTTGTACGTGCCGAAACCCCCGTCAAACCTGTCGATCAGGTCAAGAAGCCGCGCCTTACTGATTGTTTTCATTTCCCCGATTTTATGGGTTGGTATGTCTACCGTTTGAAGTTGAACAACCGTATCGCCGATATAGGGTTTTTTCTCAACAGCATGGGCATGCGTGGGGTCCATGTGGGCAACCAGAAACCCGTCGCTGTCCATCACCCAGGAAGAGCCGAATCGCTCAACCTTGAAACCCAAAATGATCTCGTTCATTTTCTCGGCGTAATCCTTTTCCAGCCCCCCCAGTATTCTGATCCTTGCACCAAGCTGAGAGGCAGCTTTTACGTTCTCCTCTTCCACCGAATCTTCGGTTGCCTTGAAAACAAGGTAGCCGCCTGTAAAGAGGGCCGCCAACCCAAGAGCAAGGGATGAGAGAACGAGCGTGAAGCCTAACTTTCTCAACTTTTTTTTCATACTGGATGTTCCTCAGAGGCCTACGTGCCAAAGCGAATTTCACACACCTTTTGGAAACAATATTCCTTCACCAGCGGAACGTGGATGGATGTTCATATCTTTACTTTTGATAGTTATCCGGGAAATTGCCCCGGAAAGATCTATCACAACACACCGATGGGTGGTCAGGACGGAGAACAATACGGGTGGTGAAAAAATTGTATCTTTTATCATCATCTCTCACTCTTTTTAAGAACTTTCGCAATCGCATTATCCAGTTCCTTTTCTTTTACAGCCCCTTCATGCGAAAAGGTGATGATGCCCGATTTATCCAGGATGTACAAGGTTGGAGTCCCGGCCACACCGTACGGAGCTGCAACTTTGAAGATCTCATTTTCTCCGAGCTCGTCGACGAGAACTCGGAAGGAATAACCTTCCTGTTTTACGAATCCAGCGATAGCATTCTTGAGAGGATGCCCATCGATTGAAACAGCCACCACTTCCAGGCCCATCCTCCCGTAGTTCCTGTGTAACTTCTCGACAATGGGCATTTCATACCTGCAGGGCTCACAGAAAATAGACCAGAACACAAGAAGAACCCCTCCTTTTCCTGTGGCTTGAAATGTGAACGAGTTCCCATTGAGATCCTTTGCTTTAAAAAAAGGTGCCCTTGAACCGACCTGGAGCAGCTTTTTTTCTTCTTCCACGGGGGCATTTTTCCCCGTCAAAGGTGTGACCTTCTTGTTTTGCCCGAACAGCGCTCCCGTGAGGCAGAAAATCAACAAGAAAATTGCGAGAACCCCTTCTATCCGCTTGCGCCTTTTCACATCCCTTTCCCCGAGAATGAATAGCAAATATCTGGAAATCCCTGACACGCCATTCCGGAAATGTCTTCTGCACATCTTACCGATCTATCCCCGCTTTGTTTGCTCCCAGAACCCCGTGGTTTTTTTCGCGTAGAGAAAAACTATCAGCCGGTCTTTAACTGTGCGACGAGTTCCTCGAGCTGTGACTCCCATTTCCCGCAACTGCCGGTTGGAAATCGATAATCGGCGGCGAGGGAATGCGCATGCCCTCTCCTCCCGTGAATAGGGCAACGTACAACGTTGGACCCCACAGGGCGAAACCTATTTGCTTCGCCCTCATTCACCCGTGTCCGATCGTTTTTCACCATGAGCGAACTCCCCGGAACTACACAAGATCGAGGTTGGCCTCATTTATTGTTATCTTGGCCTTCTCCTTCAGTGTTCCAATCAGGGACTCAAGTTCAGTATTCATCTTTTTATCGATCAAATACTGCTTCAACTGCTCCTTCGTTTGTTCAAAAGGCATGATCTGACCTTTATGTTTTTCCACTACCTGAATGATATGATACCCATACTGGGTTTTCACCGGCTTTGAAATCTCTCCTTTCTTCATCGAAAATACCGCGTCTTCAAAGGGTTTTACCATCACACCTCTTCCAAAGCTTCCGAGGTCTCCTCCTTTTGCAGCAGACGGGTCTTTTGAAAACTGTTTTGCCATTTCCTGGAAATCAGCCCCTTCCACAATCTTATTGTGGATATCATCTGCTGTCTCCTTGCTATCGACGAGGATGTGACGGGCACTCACCTTCGCTCCTTTCTCAAACATTGCTGGGTTCTCATCGTAAGATTTCTTCACCTCATCGTCGGTCACGTTTACATCCTTTTTTATGTCAAAATCGATCAATAAATCGATGAGAATTGATGTCACGAAATTACCCTTCACTGATTGAAAAATTTCCCCTTTATCGACCTGCTCTTTTTTTGCGAAATCGAAAAGGCCCTGGCGGATCGATATCCTCTCAATGATAGCGTTGATGGCCCTGGGGTCTTTTTCAAGATTCTCCATTCCGTGGCCACCAATATTTGCCAATGCCCTCTTTACCTCCCCGTATTTCACGGGGGTACCATTCACCTCCGCAAGGGTTGTATCATCCGGTACCTCTCCGCCTGACGTGACCCTGCTGATATTTTCGCTCTGCATTTCAGTTTTCATCGAATCCTTAACTTGCGAAACGAGCGCGTTATCTTTCTCACGAAACATGTTCTGATAGAGCATCTGGGTTGCCCTCTTCACCGTTTCCTCTTCGCTCAACGTCGCATCATCTTTCGTCAATTTCTGCGTCTCTGCTCGTATTTCCTCATCGCCCACCCTGACAACCCGGTCTACCTTTTCCTTAAAAAGTGTTGCGATATAGAGATCTTTCTCTCCCTCTTCATAACGTTTCTTGAATTCTTCACTTGTATCGTACCCGCGCTTTCTGCTTTCTTCTGAGAGTAGTTTTCCGGCGATCAACCTGTCCAACGCATCCCTTTTTGTCTCTTTGGGCACGCCAAATACTTTATGGGCAGCCGCTCTCACACCGAATAACTCCCTCACATCACGCACCGCAATTTTTTCCTCTCCTACAGAAGCCACGATTTTTCCCCGCATATCGTCCGGTTTGGTGCTGCAGCCAGCAATTGAAAAGCAAAGCACAGTAACAAAGAACAAAGCAACAAACCTGAGAACTCTTCTCAATTCCATCAGAAATCTCCTTTGACACTTTATAAGCCGATAACCTTTGGCTAATAGCTTTTCACCGGGTTTTCACATACTGTGGGTTCTTTATCCTCCCGAATGTCCGCTTCTTTGCCGTTGAAAAGAAATCTTCCCTCGCCGGATCACCCTGCTCCTTTTTCTATCGTCGTCTTTGCCCTTCGTACCATGGGTATTTCTTCTCATGCAGTCTCCAGCTATGCTCCTCTGATTATGAAACCGAACGAATTTGCTCGCCACAATTTCTTCCATGTTCTCTGATGATCCACAGCAAATTATCTCTCAATCTCTTTATTCTTGGATTCAATCTGCTCTTTACCCCCTGCAGTTTTTTCTCCCGATGCATCACCTTGATCTATCTCTTCCTCTCCCGCCCCAAATATTTGTACCAGTTTCGAGGTGAGAAATCCACCCCCGCGAGCCGCTCCCACATCGAACTCCGGGGACCTCGCTTTACCGGTAAAAATCTTCTATCACCACCATTGTCTCTCCCTCTTTTATCTCGACACTTTTGCGCATGCTGACACCAAGTTTATCATTGGTCAGCAAGAGGGTATGTTCTCCTGCAGACAAAACCTCCTTAATGATCGGTGTTGTTCCGATCTTTTCGCCGTCAACGAAAACGTAGGCCCAAGGGTTTACATTAACGCTCAATAAGCCTTTAGCCCTCTCAAGTATGACGAGGATTTCACGGCTCCTGTCAGAACTATCATTTGATATATCAACGATTTTTTCCTTGTATCCTTTCAACGAAAATCGAAGGGTATTTATCTCCCCTCTATCGAAAAGCTTCAAAGCGACTCCGAGAGGGGTCTTTCCTATATTTTCACCATTGAGAAACACCGAGGCGTTTACCGGATAACTTCTCACCTCAAAACGATCATCATCCCGTGCTAATTGCTTTTTCCCCGATACTGCCGCCTCATCCTCCTTCACTTCGGGTACTGAGCCTCTGCCCGAAAGGCTCTCCTGCTCGCTCGAGAACGTGTCTGCGCCGCTTGTCCCCCTTTCTGGTTTAAATCCCCTATCGTCTTCACGTTTTATTTCGATTTCATGCATTTGTGAAGCCGCCTGTTCAACGGGAAGCTCACTTTTTTTCTTCATTTCGCTGTGAAATAACAGGTAAAGGGTTGCAAATGTTAGCGTGAGAATCACCATCAACAGAGATAAAGGAATGTATTTTTTTCCCCTCTCTTTCATCCCTGCCCTCTTGGGGAATACAAACGTATAACTATCCTCGGAGTAAAGCTGATTCAGGTAATCTTTAATTTCAAAACCACTATCGAGATTTCGCCTCATCTCCTTCACTCTTTCCAGCAATACAGCCGTCCCGGGCCTTTGATCATGCTCCTCGCTGAGACACAAATCTCCAAGATCCATCAGGGCGTTATGGGTAACCAAACTGATTTCCGGTTGTGCAGCGCCATGCATCTCCTGCCCTCCCAGTATCATTTTGATTACGGCACCGAGCGAATAAATATCTGATGCTGGTAGGATTTTTCTCTCTTTCTTTACCTCCGGTGCGATATAGCCGGCCTTACCTCCGAGGGGAATACTCGACGATGTCTGGCAAAATGACCGGGAAAGGCCAAAGTCGAGAATTTTAAATTCACCGTTGAGACCCATCATGATGTTTTTCGGCGTGAGGTCTCCGTGAACAACACCCCTGCCGTGAATGTAGTGAAGGCCCTCGAGGATTTCTGATACTATTTTCACGACGATCTCGAGAGGTATCTTTTCCCCCCACTTTTCCGTCTTCCCCAGGAGCTCTCTCAGAGAGAAGCCTTTGATATACTCCATACAGAGAAAGAGTCGATCACCTGCGTCTCCGAAGTCGAATACCTTTACCAGGTTTGGATGGGATATGCCGGCAAGGGTCGTTGCTTCGTGAATGAAAGCCTCCCTGAAGATCCTGTCCTTTCTCACATCATGGGGGAGAAGTTTTACCGCAATCTTCCTTTTGAAACCGTAACTTCCCAGCACTTCCCCCAGGAACACCTCCCCCATACCCCCGGATCCGATAAGTTTAATCAACCGGTACTTATTCGCGATGACTTTCATTTCCCTTGGTTAAATCGATGCCGAGCGATTTCAGTTTTCTGTGTATGCTCGAGCGATCGAGCCCGATTTTGATAGCCGTCTTTGAAATGTTCATTTCGTTTTCCTGCAGCTTGGCAAGAATGAACTCCCGCTCGAAAAGGGTAAGAGCATCCCTGTAAAGGTCGGGAAATCCACGAATGGCTCCTTGCTCAGGTCCTCCGTGAAAACCTAGTGCCGTTCCTACCTCCTCTTTTTCGATCCCATCCTTTTTCGACATAATCATCAACCTTTCAGCGAAGTTTCGAAGTTCCCGAACATTCCCCGGCCAGTCATAGTCCATTAATATTTCCAGCGCCTCTTTGGTGATCGTTTTCCTCCCTCTGCCCAGTTCCACCGCCTGGGAGTTGAGAAAATGTTCCACAAGAGGGAAAATATCCTCCTTTCTCTCTCTGAGGGGAGGGATAGATAAAGGGATCACGTTGATTCTGAAGAAGAGATCTTCCCTGAATTTTCCCGCTGCGATCTCCTCCTTTAGATCTTTGTTGGTAGCGCATATTATCCTCACATCCACCGGTATCTTCCTGTTTCCACCAACCCTTTCTATCTCCTTTTCCTCAAGGAATCTGAGCAGTTTCGCCTGCATGGAGGGAGACATGTCGGCGATTTCATCAAGCAGGAGAGTCCCGCCGTTTGCCATCTCGATTTTGCCCACCTTCCTTTTCACCGCGCCTGTAAAAGCTCCCTTCTCATACCCGAAGAGCTCCGACTCGATCAAGCCCTCGGGCACTGCAGCGCTGTTTACGGCAACAAAGGGACTATTATTTCTGTTGCTCTGACCGTGTATCATCCGGGCAGCAACTTCTTTGCCTGTACCGTTTTCTCCCGTTATCAGTACAGCAACATCGGTCGGGGCAGCCGATTTAATTCTGTTTTTCACTTCTTTAATTGCATCGGAAACCCCGATAAGAACCGGCTCCAGGGAAACCTTCTTCCTCAACTCCTCGTTTTCACTGAGGATCCGGTTCTGGTAAATAGCCCTGTCTACTGTGATGATTACCCGTTCCATGGAAAGTGGTTTTTCAAAGAAATCATAAGCCCCCTCTTTGACAGCTTCCACGGCGGTGCTTATCGTTCCGTGTCCCGAGATCATAATCACAGGAAGTCCGTGGTAACTTTTCTTAATCTTCCGGAGAACCTGTAAGCCGTCGATCCCCGGAAGCCAGATGTCAAGCAAAACGGTATCGAAACTTTCTCCCTCAACCAATTGAAGACCCTCTTCGCCGGTCGAGGCTGAAATAACCGTATACCCCTCATCGGTTAATATTCCCGTCAGAGCCCTCTGAATGTTTATCTCGTCATCGATAACCAGTATTTTTCCCTTCACGATTTCTCCTCTTTACGCTGGTAATTCGAATATAATCCGTGCCCCTTTTTCAATGCCCTTGTCCGAGTATACCTTGCCGCCATGTTCATCAATTATCGCTTTGACAATCGATAAACCGAGGCCCTTTCCTCCCTCTTTTCGCGAATAGTAGAGGTCGAAGATTCTCTCATGATCTTCATCTGACACTCCGATCCCGTTGTCTTCAACCATCACTTTGACAACGCCTCCGTCCCTGTCATGTTCCACTGAAAGATATACCTTCGCTTCACTCTCATTCTGTTTGACCGCCCAGAGGCTGTTCTCAAGAAGGTTTACAAATACTCTTTTTAACTTCGCCAGGTCAAAGTTCAGTTTCGGAACTTCCCCACTGACAGTAAAAGTAAAATCGATGTCAGGATAAAGCTCTCGGTAGTTACCTAAAATTTGTTTTCCCAAATCCGCAATATCCCCCTCCTCCCTTTTTGTCTCCGGCATCCTGGCGAAACGGTAAAACTCATCGACTAACTGTCGAATGATTTCTACCTCCGAGATGATCGTCTCAACACATTCCTCAAAAACCTGAGCTTCATCGGATATCTGACCGAAAAACTTTTTCTTCAACCTCTGCGCAGAAAGATTGATGGGTGTTAACGGGTTCTTTATCTCATGGGCTACTTTCCTGGCCACCTCTCCCCATGCCATAATTTGCTGCATCCTTTTGATGTCCGTTATATCATCTATGGTTATCACCACACCCTGATACTCTCTCTGAGCTGTCTTGAGTATGGCAGCCCTGACAATCAATTCTTTTCGGGCTCCACCGATTGTAATGCTCACGTTTTTCTCGGTTATCTCTTTAAAATCTGGCTTCAACGCCCCGATGCTCTTTCGGATCACATCGTATTCTGATCGTGAGAAAACATCCCGGTAACTTAGTCGCTCCAAATTCCCCGTGACATCGAGGATGTCCTTCGCCAACTGGTTTATCGTCGTTATTCTCCCTGTCTTTTCCAATGTGATAACTCCGAGGGGGATTATCTTGATAATCGCCTCTATGATCTCAGCTTTTGAAAAAAGGTCTTGGTACGAGTTATTGAGTTCCCGATTCAGCTTTTCGAGTTCGGCTCTGGAGTGGACAATCTCACTTGCCATCCTGTTGAAAGAATGAACGAGAAGACCAAATTCATCGTTCGACTCATATTCGACGACGACAGGCTCACGCCCCCCCGATAGCCGCTCTGTGCCCTCCGCAAGTTTCTTCAGGGGAACTGAAATATCTCTCGCAAGGTAAAAACCTATCCAGGTATTGGTGAAGATTATTATGAGGGTGATCATTATGAGAAACCCGACATTCGTGGCCCGTATGGGGTCGTTGAGTATACGAACCTGGCTGTATGACTTGAATGCAGCTGACACTTTCGAAAGACCCTCGAAAATTTCATCGGGAATTTTTTTCCCCGCGATCAGATACGTTCTTTCCGATTCCTTGAGTCCCCCGAAGATCACCCGACCAAAAGTGTGGGTGACCAGGCTTTCACCGGGTCTCTCAGACAGATAACTCAAAAATTCGCTAATCTCATAGTCCTCTTTCAACCCCGACAGAAGTCTAAACCCCTTTCCGTCACTTTTCGCCACGATATCCGGAGACCAGACTTCCGTGTATCCTCTCGGGTTGACGGCAGACGTGCTGTCTCCCAGGGAGATGAGATAATCTCTCATGAGATTTTCTTGAAGAACTATGTATTCCCTCGCAATAGCGATAGCGTTCTCCATTCCCTCTCCCACCTGGCCTCCGATATATGTCTTGATGCTTGAACGCGTGAGTTTGTATGAGAGGAAGAACAAAAGAACCATGGGAATAACAGAAAAAACGAGGAACGTCACCACCAGTTTATAGCGTATCTTCGATCCGAGGATGTTCCTCTTTCTCTCCACAAAAAGCTTGAAGAAGTTTCTCGATACGAGAAAGAGCAAAAAGAGGATCAGGAGGATATTCAGATTGATGACGATGAAGACGAATACATTCCCGAGAAAGGGTATTTTGGTTACCGTACTCGCAATGTTCGCTTCAACCACCGTCAATATGAGCACAACCAAGACGGTAATGACAATGAGAGCCCGTTCCGTTTTCCTCTTTTTCTTCTCGAATCGATCTTTCTCCTCTCCGGCCAATTTCGTCACCTCGCGTCTACCCGTATTCTCGCCCAGTCGGTTTTCAGTCTAAACCAGTTAGAAATGAAGGGTATGAACTTAAATATGCCCACCACGTCGAGATCGTCCAGCTGGGCTCTCACGGATATCTCATATTTTTTCCCGCTCACAGAAACTTCCGAAAGCCTCACTTCCAAATCATGAAAACTAAAAAAATCCTTCGCGGCCATTTTCAGGTCTTTGAAGAATTTCTTCGCGGAAGAATTTCCTTGGGTCACGATGTACTCGTTCGATAGAGGTTCATAGTGTATGGACTTCACGATGCTCCCCTTAGCGACAGGAACATTGAACCAGTTTTTGTGCACCCTTTTGACAACAACTTCATATTCAAACCTCACCTCGATCCCGCTCTTCATAACTTCCATCAACTCAGGCGAATGAGGGTTCATAAGACGGAATGAGAGGGTCGCAACGTCTCTTTCAATGTTACCTTTTTCGATCAGTATTCTTTGTATTTCATCCTGCTGGGAAAATGTCCGGGATGATAAAAAGATGGCCAGTGAAAATACAAAAAAAACAACGGTTTTCGTTTTGACCACGGAGTTCACCCCAAAGGGAGGATTGTCAGATTATCTTAATATTACTGATGCATCAATGCAACACACAATTGCTATCGGTACGATACTCGCTCATGTTGTTAATGGAAATGCAGAACAGTTTTCGTTGCTATCTACAGTAGCTGACGTGCACGGGGATTATTATCCACGCTAAGCGCGGGGAGCAGCCTCGAAATTTCTTTTATGGCTAGACTGTTTATGGTATGTCCCGGCTTATAGGCACTGATGTTACACCGGAGCCTTTTGCCGAGTAACGCGAAATCCCCTATGAGGTCGATGATTTTGTGCCTCACAAACTCATCGGAAAACCTGAGACCGCCCTCATTGAGGATATTGTATTTGTCAACCACAACTGCATTATCGAGGGAGCCGCCGAGAGCAAGACCCGCCGACCAGAGCATTTCTATCTGTTCCTTTACCACAAAGGTACGCGCGGGAGCAATATCCTTCAAAAATGTTTCAGGAGTTACCGCCAATGCGAGACTCTGCCTACCGATCAGAGTTCCAGGAAAGTCGACGACAACGTCAAGCGTCAGCCCATCTGAGGCTCCAAGAGTGATTGACGAGGAGTTGAGATAAAGCGGAGAGGATCCCTGCAGAATGGCGACCAGCGACCTCTCTTGATCGAGCTCCGTAAGTCCAACTTCACCTATTTTCTCCGCCACAGCGCATGCACTGCCATCGAGTATGGGCATCTCCGGCCCATCAACTTTTACGATGCAGTTGTCCACATCCATGGCGTACAGAGCCGCCATAAAGTGCTCAATGGTACTAACCGTATCTCCCCCTTTCGTTCCCACGACGGTGGAATACATGGTATCCACCACATACCTGTACTCAGCGGGAATAAGTGCGCCGGTATCCAGTTTTAAAATCTTGATTCCCATGTTGGCACGGGCAGGTTCCAGTATTGCAATTACCTGGCGATTTGTGTGAAGCCCGACTCCGGAGAATTCGACAGGTCGGCTGATGGTTTTTTGATTGCCATCGTTGACGAGAGCGATTTCCATTGCAGAAGTTATTTTGCAACTAACATACCAAAAAATTGCCCTTCCGTTTGCAATTAAAATACTTTTTTATTTCATACACTTATCTATTACCACAGAAGCACGTAGTCTCATCGTGGAGCAGGGGTAGTTGCAATAATAAAACAACACCGGTGCATTGATGCAACAATAAAAGGGTTGCAGCCAATGATGGTTTGAACATCTTTCCATCCGGGGATGATCTGGGTGAAGCCAAGATACCGGGTACTCACAGGTTCACGGGCGATTATGCTTCGACGACCCTGCCCCTGAGATCAATCCTTATTTTTTTAAGAGCATCAGGATGAGAGAGAGAAGGAAACTCAGGAGGATACAGGTGGTAATAGGGAAGAAAAAACTAAAATTTTCCCTCTTTATATAAATATCCCCGGGAAGCTTGCCCAGTATCGGGATTTTTGGGAAAAACATCAAAATGACTCCCACGACGAACAGGATCAATCCTGCCATCGCGAGAAACCTTCCAAACCAGTTAAATTCCATCCAATTCGATCTCCGTCGTTAAAAATGGCTTTTCCATTCATACTAAAGAAGATCATTTTGCTCCGAAGAGGCGGGTCTTTTTCTTTTCAGGTGACTGTAGCCCAGATGGGTCGCTACTCGGCCTCTCGGTGTTCTATTTATAAAACCTCTCTGTATCAAGTAGGGCTCGTATACATCCTCGAGGGTATCCTTCTCCTCGCTCACGCTTGCCGCAATGGTATCTATCCCCACGGGTCCTCCCGAAAAGTTATCGATGATTACGGAAAGTATCTTCCTGTCCATCATGTCCAGGCCCGACGAATCAATATCCATCAAGTCAAGGCCCATTCGTGCAGTTTCCCTCGTGATCTTCCCGTCTTCCATCACCTCCGCGTAATCTCTCACTCTTTTGAGAAGCCTGTTCGCTACTCGTGGAGTACCCCTTGCCCTCTTTGCAATCTCTTGTGCACCGCTAAGATCGATATCAATACCGAGAACTCCCGATGACCTCAGGATGATGCTCACCAGCTCTTCCGGTGTGTAGTACTCGAGTCGAAAAACCACTCCAAACCGGTCCCGAAGGGGTGATGTGAGAAGTCCCGTCTTCGTCGTAGCGCCTATCAGAGTGAAGGGGGGCAGGGAAAGTTTGATCGTTCTTGCCGACGGTCCCTGCCCGATAATGATGTCGATGAAAAAGTCTTCCATAGCCGAATAGAGTATTTCCTCTATAGCAGGGGAAAGCCTGTGCACCTCATCGATGAAGAGGACCTGGCGGTCTTCCAGGTTTGATAGAATCGCAGCCAGATCGCCTTTTTTTTCTATTGCCGGGCCGGCGGTGGTCTGAATAGATATACCGAGCTCATTCGATATAATGTGTGCCAGAGTTGTCTTTCCCAAGCCGGGAGGGCCTGATATGAGGACGTGGTCCAGCGGTTCACCCCTTCCCAATGCTGCCTGGATGTAAAGCTGGAGGTTTTCGACGATCTTTGCCTGGCCGATATACTCGTCAATCCGCCTTGGCCGAAGTGAGAGGTCGATTCCATACTCTTCTGGCAGGATACTTCCATCAAGTGGTCTCTTTTCCATCTACCTTTTCCTGGCCCCCTCTTTCCCTAGTTTTTTTAAACAGAGCATAATAATATTATCCACACTTGGTTTTTCTTTTCCAACTCTTTGATAAATCTCCGAAAACGTCTTGAAGGAATCCTGCTTGGAAAACCCGAGGGAAACGAGGGCTTCCACTACATCCCCCTTCATTTCTCTTTCTTCTGAGCTCATCACAGAAGAGAGTGATAAATCATGCATCGTCCGTCTCAGTTTATCCTTGAGTTCGATAATAATTTTCTGGGCGGTTTTCTTCCCGATTCCCTGCACGCTTGATAGTCTTTCGTGGTTATCGGATATGATTGCTCCTGCGATTTCATCGAGGTCCATTGAGGAGATGAGCGAAATAGCGAGGGACGGGCCTACGGTGGGAACCGATATGAGAAGATTGAAGAGGTACCTCCTCTCTGTTGAAGTAAACCCGTATAAAAGCAATGAGTCGTCCCGCAAAATCGCCCTTACGAACAACTTAATTTCCTCCTCGATAGCCGGCAATTCTGAAATATCTTTCAAAGACATCTCAACCCGGACCCCAACTCCACCAACTTCAACGACTCCCCCAGCCTCGTTCACCTCTTTCAATATTCCGCCCAGATAATCTATCATCGATTGCGCCCCCCATACCGCGACACGGACTTACTCTTTCGCCGAGCTCTTTTCTTCTCGTTTACGGGAATAGATCTTACTCTTTTTTAAAAAACCTGCGCTGAGCGCTATAGCCAGCGCATCCGATTCGTCGTGCTTTAGTTTGCCGGTAATCCCGAGAACCCTCTTCACCATCTTTGCAACCTGATCCTTGTCGGCAGCTCCATATCCGGTCAAGGAAACTTTCATCTCCCTCGTTGACATCTCGATGATCTCGAGACCTTTCATCTTACAGCTCAGCATAATCGCCCCGCGAACGAGTCCAAGTTTCAATGCAGATGAGGGATTGGTGGAAATAAACACTTTTTCCAGAGAAGCAGTTTTAGGATCGAATGTCTCGATAATACGCGTTAACTCTTCATGAAACAAGACGATCCTAGAGGGAAAATCGAGCTTTGTGGAAACCCTTATTACGCCCTGGAAGACATGATGAGGGGTTTTCCCATCGAAATCGACGATGCCTACTCCTGTCGTAATGCTACCGGGGTCTATCCCCAAAATTCTCAGCAATCACCCTCCTCCAAAGGCTTCCATATCTTCTTCAGAAATGTCGAAATTTGCGAAAACTCTCTGTACGTCATCATTTTCCTCGAGCGCGTTCATGAGCTTCAGCACCTGCTCCGCATGCTTTCCCGCAAGCTTCACCGTTGACTGAGGAATCATGGTAATCTCAGAATAATCGATCTTTACCTGCCCCTCCTCCAGCCCCTTTAAAACATCATCGTAAACAGAAGGATCACAAAATATCTCATATACGGAAGAACCGTCTTCTTTTTTCAAATCTTCCGCACCGTTTTCAACGGCGATCTCCAATAGATCATCCTCGCTTATAGACTCCTTTGGCACATTGAAAACACCCTTTCTTTCAAACATCCAGGATACGCAACCGGACTCTCCGAGATTTCCGCCACCTTTGGCAAAAATCCTCCTGATATCAGAAACCGTCCTGTTCCTGTTGTCGGTGAGAACCTGAACCATAATAGCAATACCACCGGGTCCGTAGCCTTCAAACGTGCCCTCCTCATAAGACACGCCATCTATTTCACCGGTGCCCCGCTTGATCGCTCTTTGTATGTTATCCATGGGAAGATTTGAACCCCGTGCGGCACCAATGGCAGTTCTCAAGCGCGGGTTGTGATCAGGATCGCCACCACCGATTCTCGCCGCAGTGATGATTTCCCTGGTGAGCTTCGTAAATATCTTTCCTCTTTTCGCGTCTTCCCTTGCTTTTTTATGCCTGATGGAATGCCACTTCGAATGTCCCGACATTTCTCACCTCAAGCCAAAAAGTAACAGTAGCCGGTCCTGTATAGATTATAATTTTTTCTCTGGAATGTACAGACCGGCCAATCACCCTTCATATTTGGTAATCATGGAGCGGTTATGTCATATCCGATTCGGATGCTCCGTTGTTCGAGCCCGCTCCATCAGTCATTCTCCTCTCTGACGCTCTGCTTTCTGTTGTTCTGTTGTTTTGTTGTTCATATTTTCATTCCGCGTTCCGCACTCCGAAGTCCGCAATACAAAAAAGGCCTCTGTATTTTGCAGAGGCCTTTAAAATTAAATCCCGGCAGCGTCCTACTCTCCCACAGGAAACCTGCAGTACCATCGGCGCTGGAGAGCTTAACTTCCGTGTTCGGGATGGGAACGGGTGTTTCCTTTCCGCTATAGCCACCGGAAAAGCTTTCGGGTCTATCAAAATCGAGAAACGACTCCAATCCGTTAAGTGGTGGTCAAGCCTCACGATCTATTAGTACCGGTTAGCTAAACGCATTGCTGCGCTTACACATCCGGCCTATCAACCTTGTAGTCTACAAGGGATCTTCAGGTGGCTTGTGCCACGGGATACCTCATCTTGGGGTGGGCTTCCCGCTTAGATGCCTTCAGCGGTTATCCCTTCCGAACATAGCTACCCAGCGGTGCCACTGGCGTGACAACTGGTACACTAGAGGTTCGTCCGTCCCGGTCCTCTCGTACTAGGGACAGCTCCCCTCAAGTATCCTCCGCCCACGGCAGATAGGGACCAAACTGTCTTGCGACGTTTTAAACCCAGCTCACGTACCGCTTTAATTGGCGAACAGCCAAACCCTTGGGACCTACTTCAGCCCCAGGATGCGATGAGCCGACATCGAGGTGCCAAACCTCCCCGTCGATATGAGCTCTTGGGGGAGATAAGCCTGTTATCCCCGGCGTACCTTTTATCCGTTGAGCGATGGCCCTTCCATACAGAACCACCGGATCACTAAGACCTGCTTTCGCACCTGCTCGACCCGTCAGTCTCGCAGTCAAGCTCCCTTATACCTTTGCACTCTGCGGCTGGTTTCCAATCAGCCTGAGGGAACCTTCGCGCGCCTCCGTTACCTTTTAGGAGGCGACCGCCCCAGTCAAACTACCCACCAGGCA
>CAYFXN010000029.1:0-19564 GCA_964347065.1 uncultured bacterium
TTGGTGCCGGAGGCGGGCTTCGAACCCGCACGGGGTTGCCCCCACGGGATTTTGAGTCCCGCGCGTCTGCCTGTTCCGCCACTCCGGCACTCAATCAATAACGGGTTAGAGAAAAACGATAATATATATGTTCATCCCGGTCAACACGAAGTTTCCCGTTATCGATTGAAAACTATTAAATAACGGGCATTTGTAATTATTATGGGAAATCTACGAATCTTTTTACTTGCGAGAATGAAGTGTGGGGTGGCGGAGGTGTTTATCCTTCCTTATGGCCCTTTTCCCATGGAGATTACAGAGAGCCGGTAAAATCCTTGAATTTCAGGAAAATTTCATTCCCCTTTTTCCAGAATGCGTCGTACGATTTGCCGCCGTCGGCAAGTACCCGGTGATTCTGAATATCTTTCGTTTCTTCGATAATTTCCTTGATCGGGTCGAGATTTACTTCCTCGACTTTTTTTTGAATCGCATTCTGAAAATCCGATATCTTGTTTCCCACGTTCTTGAGAATCGACTTCCCGGCCTTCAAATCTTCCGGCTCGTCATCTCTCTCCACGATCCACTCGACTTCGAGGTGGCTCAATTCTGCCAGGTACTTTTTTATTATCTTCGTCAGCTCGGGATCCCTTTCCCGGGAAACTTTTTTTTCCTTGGTTTCGCTTTTGTCCTTTGGAGGGGGGTCCGGAACTGCATCCTCAAGCATACTCTCTGCATCCTCTGCCATAGAGGCTATTTCCGGAACGTCATCATCAAGATCGACATCTCCGTCACTCAACGGTAAATCCATTTCTAACACTTTGGCTCGCTGCTGTTCGCTTTTCGATGCATCATCATGTTTCACATCTTCCGTTTGTCGGTCTTCGACGGGATCTTTGCGTTTCGATGTTTTCTCCTCTTTCCCGGAGGTGTCATCCGGCGGGGGAGCAGGGGATTTCGGCTCACTCTTTGCGGTCGCGCTTTCTGCATCCCCGTCAGGCTTTCCTGCCCGGGGCTTGGCATGGATGTCCCTGATTTTCGACAGTACCTGCTTGTTCACCATTTCCATCAGTTCGTCGGGTGAGCTGTATTGATGTATGCCCCCTTTTTTGCGAGCCCCTTCCTTGAAGCCTCTCAGTTGGGCATACTGGTCGGGGTCTATGCTGTCTGGGACAACCGGCTGGGTGGAAAAATAAAGAAGAGATGGTTTTCCCGTTTTTATGAACTGCTCCATTACCTCGATCATGCGTGATTTTTTTCCATCTGTGTTGCCATCTATCCGGGTCCAGAATAACCCGATTAAAATATCGCAATCATTCACCAGTTTTGCGGTAATCGTCTCTCTGGAAGCGGCGGTCGTTTCGGGTACAGCCAAAGAACTGAGAGGTACTGGCCACAGCACTACCTTCTCAGAGATCGTATTTGATTCGTTCCACTCATTGATGAATGCGTGGACGCTCTCCCTCTCTTCCTCGACATCTGAAGCAGAGGCGAGTAAAATGCGGATTACCGTTGCGGAAAATGCCATAGGCTTCCTCCTTGAAGAGTGTCGAGGTCGGTTCTCTTCACCCCATACCTTAATAAGTCGGCAATTTCGATGCACAAATTAAATCGTTATGGGGAATTGTTTATTATAAAAAAGATCTTCCCCGGGATATTCTCCTCTAAAGGCGTGTAATTTTAAGAGCATTACCTCCTTGCAATTGTAAATATTTATTTGACGGTGGTGGATAATCAAGTTAACAGACCATTTTTCGATATCTATAATATGGGTAGTACTCAATGGAACCTATCGATGGTCCTTCGTAAGCTAAAAAAGAAAAGGAAGATTGGGTGTGCTTTGGGCAGCGGAGCTGCGAGAGGCTTCGCCAGCATAGGGGTGCTCAAGGCCCTGAGGGAGATGGGCGTGAACCCCGACTTTATTGCAGGGACGAGCATGGGGGCGCTCGTGGGGGCTTTCGCAGCGACGGGAAAACTCGAGATGCTCGAAGAGGTTGTTTTTGAATCCGACTGGAAGGAGATCGTCGGCTTTTTCTCCGATATCGTGTTCCCCCGGGACGGACTCATAGACGGAAAGCGGGTCGAATCTTTCATTCAGAAATACACGCAGGATATGCTCATAGAGGAGACGGATATTCCCTTCCGCGCTGTATCCACGGACATTGTCACCGGCGAGGAGGTGGTGCTGTCAGAGGGAAAACTGATGGAGGCGGTGAGGGCGAGCATATCGATACCCGGGATCTTCACGCCCGTGAAAAAGGATGGCAGGTTCCTGGTGGATGGTGCTCTCGTCAATCCCGTACCGGTGACGGTGGTGAGAGAGATGGGCGCAGATGTGGTGATCGCTGTCGATGTGAACAGGTATCTTTTCGAAGGGGCGAAGGAGAAGCAAAACGATATGCTTATCGGGCAGATGGAGCAGAAGAAGCAGGGGGGGGCCCGACTCCGGCTTCCCGGTGGAAAAACCCTGCACCTGGAGAGGATTATCTCGTCTCTCAGTAAGAAATTTGAGGGGGGCAGGAACAAGGACCGCGACCCGGAGCGTAAAGTGAAGGGGCGCCAGAAGGGCCCGAACATATTCGAGATCCTGGTCACATCGGGGCACATCATGGGGTTTCACATCTCGCAATACATGCTCGATCTGCACCGGCCCGACGTCATCATCACGCCGAAGGTGGGGCATATCAAACTTCTCGAATTGCAGAGGGCAAAAGAGGCTGCGCTGGCTGGTTACGAAGCGACGATGGAAAAACGCGAAGAGATAGAGATCGCTTTGAAGAGGCGGAGGAGACGCAAAAGTATTGCCAAGGGGTAAATGTGGTTCGCCTCGCCGGTTGTCAGAGATACTCGACGGACCTGACGCGGGTTTCCCCCCCGTCTCCATGGAGCCTCACCGCAAGAGCACGGTCGCGGCTTTTAACGATGCCGCGCTTTTTAAGATCCGTGACGATTGCCCCGCTGCTGTTCCGGCGAAGGGTGTCTCTTTTGACAAGCAGGGGGACGATTCCCCCGTATGCCCTCATTCTCCGGAAGAGGGAGAGGTCGGCTGTAGGAGCCAGGACAGGGAGACCCGGGAAAAAGGTGGATATAAACGGCAGGTCTTTGCTCCTGACCGGGTGAACGACGACTTTCATACGCCCTCTCTCTATCTTGCCGCGAACAGAGACTTTCGATAAGGCTTCCGCGAGAACATCTCTGCCTGCGACAGGGGTAGCGATAGCGGGAGCCGCATTTCTGCCCGAAGAGCTATATGCCTCCGCTTCACCGATCAACCTCTTCATCATCTTGAGGGACTCGAGGGGATATTTCCCAATTGCAGTCTCCCCCGATAACATGAGAGCATCGGCGCCGTCCAGGACGGCGTTGAAGACGTCGCTCGCCTCCGCCCTGCTGGGGCGCGAATGAAACCGCATGGATTCGAGCATCTGGGTTGCGCAGATAACCGGCTTGCCCGATTCCCGTGACCGCTCGATACAATTCTTCTGGATGGCCGGGACCTTTTCCGATGATACGAAGACGGCCAGGTCTCCCCGGGCGATCATGATCCCGTCGCTCTCCCGGATTATTGAGTCGATACGCGAAACCGCCTCTTTTCTCTCTATCTTGGCAATCAGGGGTATATCGGCTCCCATCTTTCTGAGCACCTCCCTGACTTTTACGATTTCCCCGGCCGATGACACGAAAGAGACGGAGAGAAAGTCCGGTTTGAGTTTCGCGACGAATTTGAGATCCTCCAGGTCCTTTGCCGTGGGGACGCTGAAGTCGAAGCTCTTTCCGAGAATGTTCACCCCCTTTCCCGTACCGATTTCCCCTCCCGTTTTTACGCGGCAGATCACATCGCTTCCGTTATCGACTCTCACAACCGAAAGTTCGACGAGGCCGTCGTTCAGGAAGATGGTGTCTTTTGGAGATACGATTTCCGGGAGGCGGGGGTAGTCCACGGAGGCGGACTGCGCACTACCCAAGACGGCTCTCGCGGTGAGCACAAAGAGATCTCCCCGTGTCAGGACCACTTCTTGTCCGCCGTCGAAACGCCCGAGTCGTATTTTCGGGCCCTGGATGTCGAACATGATCGCTACGTGCCTGTCCAGGGAACGGATTTTCTTGAACCGTCTCCGGTGAATGGTTCGGGACCCGTGTGACAGGTTGAGCCTGGCCACGTCCATGCCCGACGCGATCATTTTGCTGAGAATCGGCCGGTCCTCGCATGAGGGGCCTATCGTGCAGACTATTTTTCTTCCGATACCCACGCCTCCGATAAAGCTCACCGGTTTTCTTTCAGTTTTTCGATCACCCCCCGGATCTGCCGCTGATGGACCCGTTCGTGGTCGAGGAGAAATGAGAACCACTCGTACATGTTGCACTCTCCGAAAAACGGGTGTTCCATGGTTCTGCTCGTGGGGTCCACCGTCGATAAAAGCTCGAGCGTTTCGCGCGTGGACGCACGGAGATCAAAAAGCTCGGTCAGTGCCTCTTTTGCCGAAACAATCTCCGGCGGCGTCACCACTTTCGGGCAGATGAGTTTTCCGGGCGGCTGTTTGGGCGCAGCAAACTCGATTGACGATTCGTCATCGGGGTAGGGCGGCAGCGGCTCGTCGGATTTCTTGATGAGCGAATTCACCACTTTGATCGAGCCCAACTCGGAAAGGTAAAGGTGCTTGAGCAGCTGTGATACCGTCCATTCGTCACCCACCCTTTTCTCCATCTCATCTATTTCCAGGCCTTCGATGAGTGAAAAGGTATCCCTCCGCGCTTCCTGAAGCTCTCCGTAGAGATTTTTCATCATGTTCTTCATTTTGCTCACCTCCTGTGCCTATATAATTAAAATAGCAAAAAATAAGTAATTCGATGGTTTTTTCAATTCAAGAAGGGAGGATAGTATGGATCTCGGGCTCTCGGGAAAAGTCGCCCTCGTTTGTGCATCCTCGAGGGGGATCGGAAAGGCGGTAGCGAAGACGCTCTCCCGCGAAGGGGCATCGGTGGTGATATGCGGGCGTGACATGGGAGCGCTGGAAGACGCGACGGGAGAGATTGAAGGCGAGACGGGCAACGGGGTCACGGCGATTCGCTGCGACCTGACGAAAAAGGGGGAGGTCGATTCGCTTGTCGAAAAGGCGGTGAAAACTCATGGCACCGTGCATGTTCTCGTAAACAACGCTGGCGGTCCTCCTTCGGGCACCTTCCTCGATGTGGAAGAGGAGGACTGGATAAGGGCCTTCGAGCTCAACTTTTTATCGGCCACGGGGTGCACCCACAGGGTCCTTCCCCTGATGATGAAGCAGGGATTCGGGAGGATCATAAACATTACATCCTTTACCGTTAAGCAGCCATTGGAGAATCTGGTTCTCTCAAACGGGGTGAGGGCGGGCCTTGTGGGGGCGATGAAGACCCTTTCCCGGGAAGTTGCCGATCGTGGAATTACCGTGAACAACATATGTCCCGGGTACATTCTCACCGAACGGCTGAAGGCGGTCATAGAGAGACGCGCTCAGGCGACGGGCATATCTGCAGACATGGCGATGGAGATGGCTCTGTCTGAGATTCCTGCCGGAAGGTTTGGAAGCCCCGAGGAGATCGGGGACGCCGTCGCGTTTCTCGCTTCGGCCCGTGCATCCTACGTGAACGGGGTTACCCTCCAGGTGGACGGGGGTTTGATACGGAGCCTGCTATAAGCCCAGTTTTTCTTCCGCTTCCACCCGGGTAACGCCTGCGAGGAGAACTCTCTTCCTTCGCGTATTTTTCCCCTGTATGATCAACACATCCCTTTTCGGCAGGCCGAAGGTCTTGGCCAGAAAGTCCCTGAGTTCGAGGTTTGCCCTGTTGTCCGTGGGCGGGGACGTGACCCTGATTTTCAGGTGATTGCCCAGTGTTCCCGATATTTCAGCCCGCGAGCTCTTCGGTTGCACGAGGAGGTCGAGCACTATTCCCTCTTTTCTCTCTTCGATCATGGTTCCAACCGCATCACAGAAACTGGAGTGAGAGTTTTGCAATTATGGGTACGAGGGAATTGCGCAGAAAATAGATGATCAGGAGCACGACGATGGGAGAGAAGTCGAACCCCCCGTAAACGAGGGGGATATGTCTCCTGAACCAGTTCATCACCGGGTCGGTGATGCTGTAGAGTGCCCGCACGATCGGGTTGTACGGGTCCGGGTTCACCCAGGATATGAGCGCCCGGATGATTATCAGCCACATGTATATGTTCAATCCTACGTCGAGTACTTTTGCCAAGGCGTTCAGAATGTATCCGAAAGCGTACATAAGGCTTACCTCAATCGATCGATTTTGTCTTGAGAAAGGCCTGGCGGACCGCCTCGATGGCGAGTCCGCGGAATCCCCCTTTTTCCAGCACCGAAACACCCTCTGCCGTGGTTCCGCCCGGTGACATCACCATCTCCTTCAATCTCTCCGGATGGATCCCTGTTTCCCTGACGAGCGCCGCCGACCCTTCCACCAGAGAGGTGGCGAATTGAAGCGCAAGGTCTCTCGGCATGCCGCACCGAACGGCACCGTCGGAAAGGGCCTCTATGAAAATGAATATAAATGCGGGGCCCGACCCGGTAAATCCCGTCACCACGTCTATCATGTCCTCACTGTCGAAATAGGTGGCGTTTCCGAGTGCGGAAAATATCCCGCGGGCAAACTCCCTTGCTTCGCCGCTCACCCCCTGTGAGGCATAGAGGCCGGTGACCCCCTTGCCGATGATGCAGGGGGTGTTGGGCATGGCCCGGATTACATTTACCCTGTCTCCAAGGGCCGCCTTGATCTGGGAGACTTTTTTTCCGGCCAGCACCGAGATGACCGTCTGGTGATCCCTGAACCTCCCCTTTGTGTCCTCCGAGAGTTCGTGAAGATTCTGGGGCTTCACCGCGATGAGAACGGTGTTGCTCTCCGCCACCAGATCCCCGGCCGTATCGCTGCTGCCGACGGAGAACTCTTCAAGGATACCTTTCAGAACGGATGGGTTTTGGTCGAAACAGCAAATCTCACCCTCCTTCAAAAGAGCGGATTTTTTGATGCCTCCCAAAATTGCCCTTCCCATATTGCCCGAGCCGATTATGCCGAGCTTGTACATTTGTTACCTCCTGGTTTACTTCAGGTTCTCCTCGATCCGAATATGGCCGTTCCAACCCTTATTATAGTTGCTCCCTCCACTATGGCAACGTCGTAGTCGTGAGACATCCCCATCGATAAATCGATGAGGGAGATCCCTTCGATGTTCATTGCGTTGATGGTATCCCTGAGTTCCCTCATTGCCGCAAAGTATTTCCTCGCTTCCTCCAGATCTTCGGTGTACGGCGGTATTGTCATGAGGCCCGAAATTTCAATCCCCGGGAGAAGGGCTATCTCATTCAGCAGGGGAATCAGGTCGTTTCTCAGAACCCCCCACTTCGATGATTCCTCTGCGATATTGACCTGTACGAGGACTTTCAGCTTTTTTCCCACCGAAAGCGCCCTGGTGGATATCTCCTGTGCCACCCGTATCGAATCCACCGTCTCGATAACATCGAAGAGCTTCACGGCTTTTTTTGCCTTGTTCATCTGGAGATGGCCGACCAGGTGCCATTTCAGCTGTTGGTCAATCGCGGCGATCTTCATTTGCGCTTCCTTTACGTAGTTTTCCCCGAACGTATCTATCCCTGCTTCAGCGGCTTCGATGATTTTATCCACGGTGTGGGTTTTCGACACGGCGACTATGCTGATGTCTTCCTTATTTCTTCCGGCTTTTGCTGCTGCAGCATCGATCCTTTCCAGGACACGCACTACATTATCGAAAATTTCCCCCATGCGCATTCCCCCTTCAGGGCAAATTTTTTAACTGGTACAACCTGCCTCTGACAGTAGATGCCTCGATGATACCTGCCTCTTTGAGCATCCTCACGGTCAATGAGAGAGGCAGGCCGACGACATTGGTGTAAGAGCCTTCAATCGCATCGATCAGAGCGCTTCCGGCACCCTGGGCGCCGTATGCACCGGCCTTGTCCCCCGGCTCCCCGGTGCCGACATATGCCAGTGCCTCCTCACGGGAAAAGCGTTGAAAGGCGACTTTCGTCGCATTGCTCAGGGTCTGTTTGTACCCCTTCCCCCTGTTTACCAGGCTGACGCCCGTGAATACCATGTGTGTTTTTCCCGACAGCTGGAGAAGCATCTTTATCGCTTCCTCTTCATCTGCAGGCTTGCCAAGCATCTCACTTTCAAGGACCACCACCGTGTCGGCTCCCAGTACCCATTTCTCTCGGTATTTATCGGCCACGGCCGTTGCTTTTACCAGGGAGTTTTTTTCAACGAATTCGCTCGGTGATCTCGTTCTTGCCGCGCTGTCCTCAACGCCGCTGGGAATGACCTCGAAGGGGAATCCGAGCAGTTTGAGCAGGTTTTTTCTTCTGGGAGAATGGGATGCGAGAATAAAATGGCATTGGCCTTCCATACAGTACATACTATTACTCAATTTGGCAGGTTATACAATATGAAAATGCGCTCCCCGCCGGCCGGTAGCGGCTTTGCCATGCGTTCACCGGGGCACCATCTCGATAGTGAGTGTTCCCGGCATCCCGCCGGTCGCCTGGTCATCTATAAAGAGAGAGGGGCATCACAGATCATTGCAGATACGCCCCTGAAGGATTATAATTTTCATGCGTTTTCCAGGGGGGGAGGAAATGACGGTCCTCGATTACATCCTCGTCGGGATACTTGTTTTTTTCGCTATTATCGGGCTGATTCGCGGTCTGGTAAGTCAGCTCATCTCGATACTGGGGCTGGTTGCAGGGTTTGTCCTGGCGAGGATTTATTACGGAAGCGTTGTGTCATATCTCGGCTTAGACTTTTATATTGGAGAGTTCGTCGCTTTTCTGATCGTTTTTGTAGGCGTTTTTATTTGCGCGAAAATCGCAGGCATGATCGTGGAAAAGTTACTCAAATCGGTCAGGCTCTCTCTTTTCAACAGGATCAGCGGTTTTTTGCTCGGCTTCATGAAGGGGTTTGCCCTGTGCTCCCTCATCATCGCCTTTATGCTCCTGGTTTACCCGGAGGGGGATAAGGTCGTTAGATCCTCTCCCACCGCAAATTATTTTTACAAGGCTGCAGAGGCAATTTACCGGATCGTCCCGGAGGATATAAGGGGCAAGTTCAAACCTGGGGAAGGAGGCGGGGTCAGAGAGGAAAGGGAACCGTCCCCTTCCAATCCTGATAAAAAAAATGGTCAAAACAGATTTTAAGGTTCACGCCGATGTCACGCTTGGTATTTGCCACGAATATCCGTCCATTCAGGGAGAATATTTCGCGCTCGAGCCGCTCCATTCTCGCCCTGCTTCCCCTTCTTTTTTCCACCTCTTCTTCTATGAGTGGAACCAGCTTGTCTTTCATCCTCAAGTGGGTGTCGTTCAGAAGGATCCCGAGATCGGGGCGAAGTGAGATGAACCTCTCGAAAAAGTTTGAGATTTCTCCTGCTTCCACGTGCTTCGGCGGTGATGTCTTCGCTTCGATGTAGAAGAGCTTTCCCGCAGCGAGACCGATAACGTCAAAGTCGCCACCCGAGGAGATACCTTCGAATTTGACGCCCCAGACAGCATCGAAGTCCATGTTTCTCAAAATCTGTGCCACGAAGTACTCAAAAGTGTCGCCGATGTCCGTTACGTCTTTGAGGGAGAAGGTGTATTGCCCGTCGGAATCCTTTTCGAGGAGAGAGAGTTTTTCCGAAAGCTCGAGGTAGTTCTCCGCGCGGTCTCTTTCAATGAAGAGCCCGAAACTGTCCGGACTGATGTGGTGTCTGATGGCGAGAAGGTCACGGATGAATATTCGATAGGAATATGACGCAAAGTGCCGGTTGAACTCTTCTCTCTGGAGGCTCTTTTTGATGTGATTGTGGATGGTTTTTTCAAAGGGCTCCGCCTGGCAAACGCTGAGCCCCCGCTGCCTGAGAAACCTGTATACGGGATTGCCGCTCTTTTGGTTCAACCTATTTTTTCTGCTCCTTTGCCTCACCGTGCAGGGCTTTTTGGCTCGTTTTTATGGCGCAGAGATCGGCGCACATCGTGCAGACCTTCTCGTCTTTGGGCAGCGATGAGCCCCGAAGTTCCTCGGCTTTCTCGGGGTCGATGGAGAGACGGATCTGTTCTTCCCACTCGAGGTTTCTCCTGGCGATGGCCATCTGGTTGTCCCACTCTATGGCCCCCGGGATTTTCCGGCCCAGGTCTGCAATGTGAGCGGCGATTCTGGCGGCGATGACTCCTTCTTTTACGTCTGTAATGGTGGGCAGCCGCAGGTGCTCGGAAGGCGTCACGTAGCAGAGAAAATCTGCGCCGGCCATGGCGGCTATCGTTCCCCCGATTGCTGCAGTTATATGGTCGTAGCCGGGCGCTACGTCCGTTGGAAGAGGGCCGAGGACGTAAAAGGGCGCCCCGTGGCACAGGCTCTTTTGCAGTCTCACATTGGTCTCGATCTGATTCACGGGAACGTGGCCGGGACCCTCGATGATTATTTGAACGTTCCTGTCCCAGGCCCGGAGCGTTAGTTCGCCAAGGGTGATGAGCTCCTGTATCTGTGCAAGGTCCGTTGCGTCCGAGATGCATCCCGGTCTCAGCCCGTCGCCCAGGCTGAGGGTTACATCGTACTGCTGCGCTACGTCGAGGAGCATATCGAAATGCTCGTAGAGGGGGTTTTCCATCCCGTTGAACTCCATCCACTCTGCCATGAGGGCTCCGCCTCTCGAGACGATGTCGAGGAGTCTTCCTTTCTCCCTGATTTTCCCCAGCGCTTCTCTCGTCACCCCGCAGTGGACGGTCATGAAATCGACCCCGTCTTCGGCATGCTTCGTAATTCCGGAGAGGATCTCATCGACGGAAAGCTCCACGAAGGATTTGCCGAGCTTGATGGCCTCACACGCCGCTTGGTAGATCGGTACCGTGCCAACGGGTACGTGAGAGCGATCCACGATCAATCGCCGTATGTCGTCTATCGGACCTCCCGTCGAGAGGTCCATTATCGCGTCGGCACCGGCCGCGATGGCGACGTTCATTTTTTCAAGCTCCTCGTCGATGTTTACCCTGTCCCGTGAGGTTCCGATATTCGCGTTCACTTTGACCTTGAGCCCTGATCCCACCGGAACGGCCTTGATTTTTTTGCGTTTTGCATTCAGCGGCACCACGGCCAATCCCGATGACACGAGCTCCCTTAATCTTTCCGGGCTGATACCCTCGGAGATAGCCGCCTCTTTTATCTCGGGTGTGATCTCACCCTTTTTTGCCTTCTCCATCGTCGTCATGTTCCTACCTTCCTTTCAAGCGTTCAATTCCCCTGTTGCGCCCGCGTTTCGCGTACGTCGTATGCAAGGGCTCACGTGTATAGATAGTGTAGCATTAATTTGCAGCGTAATATCTCCCGGGAAGAGATTTTCCTGAATTTTCTCCCGGAACAGGGAAGAGGAAATGCTTATAATGCAGGCTGTCTTTTCCGGGGACGACTTTTCCCCGTGCCGCGAAGAAGGATGAAGCCGGCAACAATGACCAGGCAGGAGAAGAGCCATCCCGAACCCTCGATCAGGCTGGCATTGCCCCAGCCGATGAGCCTGCAACTCCCGTCGCCACCGCCTGCAGAGATTATGGGAGGGGGAGAAGTAAGTGCCCCGAAAGCGTTTATCCGTCCCCCCGAAGCCACTTTTGCGCTCAGGCTTTCTTTTTTGTCGACGCTGGAGATAATAAGTGACTTAACATCCGCCTCGGTCAAATCCGGGTTCGACGAGAAGATGAGACCGGCGAGGCCCGCAACCAGCGGGGTTGCCATAGATGTGCCGTTTAGATATCTCAGGTCCCTGTCGGTGCTGTCCACCGTTATCGAGACCGCCAGGTCATCCAGGTACCACCCGTCGTCCACGTTTGCCCCATCGGTGTCGAAGAAGAAACGGAAATAACCATCGGCGCCGTCCACTGATCCGATATCGGCTTTGAAAGACCTCCATACTTCATCCATCTTGCCGGAGATGAACCCTTCCCGGGACGTTTCGGAGTTGAAGGTGATTTCTATGTCCCTGAAAAACCAGTCCTGATTGTTTCTCGAGGTCTGAACGGTGAGTTGGTCGGCAACTGCCTCCGAAGAGCCCCGCACCATACCCGAGAGGACGGCGCCGGATCCGTTTGTCAGGTCTATCTGCCTCTTTATCCAGGAGCGCGTGTCGTTTTCGTAATTCCCGCCCGGGCTGTCTGTCAGGGAGTAGAGCGGAGAGAAGGAGAGCTCGTTCGTGATCCCCCAAGAATCATTGTCGCCCCCGTGAGTCCATTCTGAGATGTCTCCGTCGTCGAGGTTGTCGTTTAAGATCACCGACCGCTTCACATAGGTGCTCAGGATATTAATCCCCGGTGCTCCTATGTCGACCGTTTGCTGCCCGTAGTTCGAAAAGTGGGCGATCTGGTCGAGCTGGTCCGTGGCGGCCACAGAGATGATGTTCGGGAGGTCGAATGAGGCCGGGTAAAAGGGAGAAACGTCGATATTTTTTCCCTCGTTGCCCGCCGCTGCAACGAAGAGCACTCCCCCTGCGTTTGCACGTGAAATGGCATCCCTGACCGCGAGGTCGAAGCCGTCTCCCCCCCAGCTTGCGTTTATCACCTTTGCGCCGTTCTGGGTGGCATAGTCGATAGCCCCGGTTAACCTCGTTGTGGTGAAGAAACCGGCGGACCCGCCAACCTTGAGCGCCATAATGGTGAGGTTCCAGCCGACTCCCGAAACTCCCATCCCGTTGTTGCCCTCGGCTCCCAGGATCCCTGCCACGTGGGTGCCGTGCCCGTCGGGATCCGTCGGGTCGGGGTCATCGTCGTAAAAGTCCCACCCGATGATGTCGTCGGTCTGTCCGTTTGCACCTACCGGATCGGGGTCCACACCGTCTCCGAAAGCTTCGTAAAGGTCATCTCCGTCGATGAGCCCGTTGCCGTTTCTATCCGTTAGATTGAATTCGTTTCTCAGACCGATCATATCGGGTGAGGAGGCGTTGAGATCGATGAAGGTGAGCACGTCGGCCCACCCGTCGGAGCTGAGGGCGTTTGCCCGGGTTACGAAATCGGTGGGGAGCTCACGTACGTTGATCCACAGGTTGTTCAGGATGTCGGGGTGAGCGTGGTCTATACCGGTGTCGATGACGGCGAGTATAATCTCTCTGCTTCCCGTCTCCACGTCCCACGCCTCGGGAGCGTCGATATCGGCGTCAGGGGTGCCTGCAATATTATTGACCGTTTGCCCCGTGTTGTTGAACGCCCAGAGGTTCGGGAAAAAGTCGTCGTCCGGGGTCGTATCGCAGGGATAGTAGATGTAGTTCGGCTGCGCGTACGCCACTTCGGGCAGGGCCGTGTAACGGGCAACCGCTTCCTCGACATTTTCTTCTGCCTTCAGTTTAACGAGATCGGCCCGGGGAACCGAGATTCTCTCGACGACTCCCGACGGGGCGATTCCGTGAGCCCGTTGTCTCGCAGCATGGGAAACCCGTTCTTTGAACTGAACGATCACTTCGCCGGGAACGTAGTGCATCCTCCTCACCTGAAGACGTTCCTGGCCAGGGGTGCTTATCTTCGCTTCCATTGGAATGGAGTCGGCCGGGGAAAGCAGGAGAAAAACAAGGATCGGCAAGATACGCATCCCAATCCGCAATGCATTTTTTCCCTGCCTCATACTGTTTCTCCGGCAATCGAAATTTTCCCTTGGCGATCCGCTCATACCGACCGTATGAATCCAAAATACCAGAAAGGGATCCGGTTGTGCTGAGAAATATTACGAATACGCCCCCCGGTGCCCCTGCAGCACAAGCGTTACGGAGAAATGTTATCCACTCGTTCTATGTGACCTCCCCCCTTGTTGCCAGGGTGGGGGGAAAGGGGAGAGCGGCGACCGAGGATACACCGGATAGCCTACCTCCTGAATATTTCGATAAAATCCACGTAGGAGACCGATGATTCACCCGTGTTGTCCGAGTCGTTCATGATGGCGATCGTTGCCCGTTTCGGAGGGTCCTCTCCGAAAGCTCTTCGATAATCTTCGATTATGTTTGCCTCCTCCGTTATCCACTGCCCGGTTTTGTCCCCTCCCTCCTCGAGCAGCACCATCATCGACCTCCCCGTGTAAGCGTTGGGGATGATCTTTTCTCCATAGACGCGGTTAGCCCAGATGTAGTTCAGGCTCGTGGGGATGGAGATCAATCCAAGCAGTGCCTTTTTTTCAAATATCAGGTATACCCGTATGGGGTAATCGTCTCCATCTTTCGATTTTGCATCCCCCTTTTCATAGATCTTCTCTATTTTCCAGCGCCACCTGGCGTGAGGATATTCGTAGACGTTGAAACTTTCTTTCCAGAGAATCGCCGATGCGGATCCGTCGCTTTCAGCCCGCAAATATGTCGTTTCACCCTCCCGCTCTGCCGAGTAGCGGGAATGTCGTTCGATGTTGGTGAAGAGGTATGGCTTCCAGTTGGCAAGATCGTTGAAATCTTCTCTGAAGCCGATCACTTTTTCCCCTGATTGTGGAACGGATACGAGCAAAAAGAGCGATAGGAGCAGAACCGCCGGCAAAAGGGCCCTTACTTTCACACCGGTGGCTGTAGTAAATTGGGGGAAAAGCAAATTCCCAATTTTCATAGGATTGAAATTCGGGGGAGGCCGGTCTTTTTGATTCATACGCGCCCGCGAGTCGCTGAGATGAATACTTGCTCGAACAAATCGTTCTGCCCGGCACTGTCTAATGGTCCAGGTCCCTCTTTTTTTCCCTCTTTAAGGGGTCGTCAAACGAGAGCGCCCCGGCAAGAGGAACCGCTTCCTGCAGTGCAACCGAAGCAGTGCTCGCCCGTTATGATCCGTCTCTTTTTCAGTGCCGCAGTTTCGTAACGGCTAATGTGGTCCGGAGCCCCGTGATTTACGCCGAGGCCGATTGCGAGGTTGAAGTCACAATCGTATATTCCGCCGTCCCAGGCGACGCTTATAAGATGTCTGCACATGAGCCCTTCAATGGTGTCGGGGTTGAAAGAGTTTTTGAGCAGTTCCATGTACTTTTCCAGCCTGTTCTCCCTCTTGAGGCGAGTGAGGAAGCGTCCTATCGGCATGTTCGTTATCGTTATGAGGTCGGTAAATTGTATATCGAACCGCTCCCTCAGTTCCCGCTTGTAGTCGCTCTCGAGCTCCTCCTGCGGGGGAGGAAGAAAGGGGCCACCCGGGTTGTAAACGAGGTTCAGTTTCAGTTTCGGGTCCTGGCCGTAACCGGCCCTGTTCAGGAGTTTTATGGCCTCGATGCTTTGATGGTAGATTCCCCTGCCGCGCTGCCTTTCCACGTTTTCCTCGAGGTAACAGGGAAGTGAGGCAACCAGCTGGATCCCGTTGGTTCTAAAAAAATCGGGGAGGTATTTCTTCCCCTCCTCGAAAAGAACGGATAGGTTTGTCCGCACCTGAACGCGCACGCCGATTTTTATCAGGGATTCCACGAACTGTTTGAAGTAAGGATTGAGCTCGGGAGCTCCGCCGGTCAAATCCACAAGAGTCGGTGCGGTTTTTTTCACCGATTCGATCACAAGGGACATGGTTTTTTGGTCCATCAGCTCTTTCCTCATCGGTGAAGAAAAGAGGTGGCAGTGTGCGCACTCCTGGTTACAATAGAGTCCAAGGTTTACCTGGATTGTGTCGATGTTCTTGCTGTTCAGGCCCCCGCCTGTTATCGGGGCAATCTTTCTCTCAAAGGCATTGTTTTTCATCGAGTCTCTCCTTCGCGGCCGTCGCTATATCGAATAATGAAATAAAAAGGTTTTTCCTCGCAAAATACATTAATTTATCCGCCAAAAGTCATTTTTCCGATAACAAACTTCTCGTTTTTTCACGAGCCCCGGGGGAGAGGGCGATTTCCGGGCCCATGGCGGTACCGTCGTCGATGGCTCTCTGGTAATGGCTCAAGACTTCACGGATGAACGAGATCTGCTCTCTGAACCTCCTGCAGAACTCGCACATAAAAAAATGGATCCGCAAGCCGATCCTCTCGCGGAAGCTGAGGCTCCGATCCAGAGATTCGGACACGAGTCGGCTTACCTCTTCACAGGTCGGCATGGTTCACTCCAAATTTTTTCATTGTCTCTCTCCAAACCAGGTATCCTCGATGCATTTTCTCAGACTTACCCTGGCTCTGTACAGCATCACCCACAGGTTAGTCGGGGTAATGTCCAGGATCATACATATCTCGTCGGTTTTTTTCCCTTCCATCTCCCTGAGGACGAAGAGGTCCACCTGTTTTTTCGGCAGCTTGAGGAGGCATTTTCTGAATGTCTCCCAGAACTCTCTGTCTTCCCGGATTATTTGCGGATCTCCCTGCCATTTTGCCGGTCCAATCTTCCACCCGCCTCTGTCGTCGAAGATATCCGGCTCCCTGTCGTAGAGATTTTCAACCTCTTCGTACGGTTTTTCCCTGCTTGTTTTTCTGAAGTGATCTACGATTTTATGCTTCATTATCCCCACGAGCCACGTTTTGATCGAGGCCTGCCCCCTGAAACCCTCGAGAGATTTGAGCGCCGCAAGGAAGGTTTCCTGAACGATTTCCTCCGCCAGATGGGGATCGAAGAGCCGTGAGAGCGCATATCGGTAGAGGTAATCCCCGTATTCATCCACCCACTTTTCCGGGTCGGAATGTTCTTTTTCCGTCATTTTACCGATCTCGCCGTTTCGGGAGGGAAAATTCCCCGTTTAATTGAGAATTTATCTAGTCCCCGGTAAGATGTCAATAAGAGCAAATTTCTTCAGGCGAAGGAGACGAAACAGGAAAGAGAAGAGGGAAGGGGCAAAGAGAGCTGCTACCGCACTCTAGCTTGACCCGGTTCCGTCAGGTCGGCGTGGCGAGACACAAGCGAGGGAGTTCAGGAAACATATTCGGGAGCCTCCCTTTATTTAGAATGAAAATTGGGAAGCTGGACCGATTATTATGAATCTATATAAAGTGACAAATCTGCCCTCTGCCGTGCCCGCAGTGAGCATATTTATTGCAAGATGGAAATGATTTGCAATATGTAGAATAAATAATGGTATCCGGAAATGAATAGATAATCCCGAAATATAGTGGCTTTTCTCATTGTTGCCCTTTTTCTCGGCGCCTACCTGTACATCCGTCACGACACGTTGCTCCACGAAGCAATGATCGGAGGCTCCGGGGCGAATGTGGCGCGGCACACGTCGGAGGAATATGAAAAATATTTCGGCCAGGCCCCCGAAGTGAGCGTTGCCGAATGCGAGGGGCTCGTTATCTTCTTCCCCACCAGGGGGAGTGGGGATTGTACGTGAAGGTGAGAAAAAGGGCAATCGTCAGAGCGGACGACGTCGTCGATGGGGTTGTCTTTGATATTTCTTCCCCGCACCAAGGGCACTGAATCAGGGATGGTTCAGTCTTCGATCACGTCGAACATTTCCTGCAACCGGAAAGGTTTTTTGAGGAACCCGTCGATGACCCCCTTCTCAATTTCGACGCTGATGAGCAATTCATCCGTGTAGCCTGATATCATGATGATTTTTACGTCCCGGCTGATTTCGCGCAGCAGTTTCGCGCACTCCAGACCGGTCATCTTCGGCAATCCGTAGTCGACGAGGATCGTGTCGATCTCTTCTTTTTTGGCCGTGAAGATCTCTATCCCTTCGGCGCCGGTGGTTGTGCAGCGGACCACATGCCCTCTCGCTTTGATCGCTTCGGTGAGGAATTTGTTGATGTCCTCCTCATCATCGATGACGAGAATGTTCAACTGCCGGATCTTCTCTTTTTTTACGTGGGTTCCTGCAGTATGTGACTCAGCGTTTTCAACCTCCACAAGAGGGAGGTAGATGGTGAATGTGGTTCCTTTTTCTTCGACGCTGTCGGCAAATATGTACCCCCCGTGAGATTTGAATATCCCGTAGCACATGGAGAGCCCGAGGCCGCTGCCCCCCCTGTCCCGCTTCAAGGTGAAGAAGGGCTCAAAGATCCTCTCGAGGGTATCGACGGACATTCCATGTCCCGTATCGCTGATCGTTATTTCTATGAAGCGGCCCGCAGCCGGGATTTCGCCAACCGTGGCTTTCATCTCTCTGAGTGTTTTAATCTCTCCGTGGACCTTGATGATTCCGGAGTCTTTTATCGCATCTTTCGCATTAAGCAGGATATTTAAGAATGCGCTTTCGATCTGGTTTACGTCAGCCACGATGGTAAGATTTTCGGGGGGAAGGGAGCTTTTTATCTCGATGTTTTTGGGGAACGTTTCCCTTGCCATTTCGATCAGAGTCGTCAGGATGTTTTTGAGGTCCAACATGATGGCTTCGGTCTTTCCTCTCTTGGCATACCCCAGGAGTTTCGAGACGAGCCCGGCCGCCCTGTCTATCATCCTCTCGATATTTTGTATGTACATGTTGGCTTCCGTTACCTCGCCCAGATCTATCTTCTGCTGTGCCACTTCGAGGTATCCCGATGAGGCGGAAAGGATGTTGTTGAAATCATGGGCTATTCCTGCTGCGAGCTGCCCGACGGTTTCGAGTTTTTGCTCTTCGAACTTGTCCTGCAGGAGCTTCTTCTTGATGGTTATGTCCTGAGTTATGAGGTAACAGTATTTGTTCTCGTCGACACGGGGGCAGCAAATCAGACAGTTGTACCAGAGGACCTTATCCTCTGTTTTTAACGCCACCTCTACCGATTCGACCTCTTCCATGTTCGATTCCAAAATCGCTTGGCACCGTTTCTTTATCGATTCCGGCAACGCCATTTCGAAGAAATTGTTGCCGATTACAGGATCATCGGCGTCGATGAAGAACTTGAACTGTCGATTGTGCATGATTATGTTTCCCGTTCTGTCCAGGGCGGCGACTCCCAGTCTGCTCGTCTCAAGTATTTTTTCCATCAGTGCCTGGAGATTGGAGCGTTCTTTGGAGATGACCGATATCTCTGACATGAGTCGCTTGCTTTCCCGATCCAGGTAGCGGAAGAGGACGATCAGCCCGACGATGATAGTCACCCAAGAGTAAATGATCAGAAGTCTCTTGTAGGAGATGAGAGGCCTGGTTATTCCCGCTCCCAGGGTGATTATTTTGCCGAATATTATGAAGGTCTTTTCTTTGTATTCCTTTTCCGCCGACGGTTTCTGGAGCCAGGAGTCACCGATTTTTAATGAGAAATCCACATTGGACAGAACCTCTTTTTCCCTGAGCGAAGCGGTCAAGAGGTCGACGTTTATGGCTGCACCGGCAAAACCCTGGATATCATCGCCCCGCACGACCGGGGCAATCATTACGATGCCCCTGAATCCCTGGTTCAGCTTGGAGGGATCGGACAATACTGCGGGATTTTTCCCCGTTTGAAAAAATCTGAGGGATCTCTCTGCTGTTTCGAGCGTTATATCAGGGGTCTCTTTCAGGTCAAGGTTTTGAACCTTTTCGTTCCCAGTTACCGGGCTGACCCTCTGGATCACAAAATCGGCCGTGATATATTCGAGGGCGGCGATGTGCTGGTTGTTTGCCATCAGTCCGCTGGCATACCTTTGGAATGTGCTCTCCGAGACATCCTCCGAGTTCTCATAGAGCGCTTTCAGGGCGAAGACGTTCTGAAAGTTCGCTTTGAGGTAGGTTTCGACGTC
>CAYFXN010000030.1:0-9040 GCA_964347065.1 uncultured bacterium
TAGTTCATAGTTCATAGTTCATAGTTCATAGTCCATAGTTCATAGTTCATTGTTCATTGTTCATTGTTCATTGTTCATAGGCCATTTGACTTTTGCCCCGATATTTCGGAAAATTTGGGGACCGAGTCATACGGTGAAAGGGGAAGAGATATGGTTCAGAAAACGAAGAAAATCTGGCTGGACGGGAAATTCATAAACTGGGACAGGGCTACGGTCCACGTTCTCTCCCACACCCTTCACTATGGAGTGGGGGCCTTCGAAGGCATCCGCTGCTACCGAACAAAAAACGGCCGCCCGGCGGTGTTCAGGCTCAAAGAACACGTGGACAGGCTCTTCGACTCGGTACACATCCTCTCCCTGAAAATCCCCTACTCGAAGAAGACCGTAACAGAGGCCATCAAAAAAACGATCCGGGTGAACGAGCTCGATCAGGGTTACATACGTCCGATCGTCTTCATCGGCGCGGGGGAGATGGGCCTCTTCGCGAAAAGAAATCCCATACACATGGCCATCGCCGTATGGCCCTGGGGTGCCTACCTGGGAGACGACGGCCTGAAAAAGGGGATACGGGCGAAAATCTCCTCCTACAATCGGCATCACGTCAACTCCTCGATGACGAAGGGAAAGATTAACGGCTACTACGTAAACTCCGTCCTGGCGAAATGGGAGGTCGTAAAATCGGGATACAACGAGGCGATCCTCCTCGACACGGAGGGATACGTCTCGGAAGCATCGGGGGAGAACATCTTCACGGTGAAAAACAGCCTCATCAAAACCACCCCGCCAACCTCGATCCTTCCGGGTATTACCCGGGACTCCATCATCACCATTGCCGCAGACCGGGGACTCCGGGTTCTGGAAGAGCGGTTCACCCGGGATGAGCTCTACACGGCCGACGAGGTCTTTTTCACGGGTACGGCCGCAGAGATAACGCCCGTGCGGGAGGTGGATGACAGGAAGGTCGGAAGGGGAAGGCCGGGAAGAATCACAAAAAATCTCCAGGCGAGCTTTTTCGACATCGTGGAAGGAAGAGACGACCGGTACGCCCACTGGCTCGACTACGTAGAGTAGAACCTCACCTGCCCTCCGCCCCTTCGTGGTAAAATACTCTCCATGATCGTAAATGAAATCTTCACGAGCATTCAGGGGGAGTCCACCTGGCAGGGACTTCCCTTCTCCTTCGTCAGGCTGACGGGGTGCAATCTGCGGTGCATCTACTGCGACACCACCTACGCATACGAAAGCGGAACGGCCATGGACCTATCGGAAATCGTATCGGAAGTGGAGAAACGCTCCGTGCGGCGGGTACTCATCACGGGAGGAGAGCCCCTCCTGCAGGAGGAAACGCCCGAGCTCATAGACATCCTCATACGCAGGGGGTTTGCTGTGCTCCTTGAGACCAACGGGTCTTACCCCGTCTCTCCCGTGAACAGCGGATGCGTGAAAATCGTCGACGTGAAAACACCGGGGTCCGGTGAGGAGGGATCATTCCTTCAGGACAACCTCTCCCGCCTCGGCGAACGCGACGAGATAAAGTTCGTCCTGACGGATCGGGAGGATTTCGCCTTCGCCCGGGAATTTATCCAGAAGAAGCTGACCGATTTCCCGGGAACGATCCTTCTATCGCCGGCACATGGCTTCCTCGGCGCCGAACCTCTGGCCAAGTGGATACTGGCGGAGAATCTGAACCTGAGGCTGAACCTGCAGCTCCACAAGCACATCTTCGACCCCACCAAAAGGGGTGTGTGACGATGATCCACGAAAAGGCGGTGATCCTCGTCTCCGGCGGGATGGACAGCTGCATCCTCGCCGCCTTCGCAAAGAGGGAAGTGAAGGAACTTCTGTTTCTCCACGTGAATTACGGCCAGAAAACCATGAGAAAAGAGCTCGAGGCCTTCCACAATATCGCCGACCACTACGGAGTCAAGGAGCGTCTCGTGACCGATATTTCCTACCTCGAAAATATTGGCGGCTCAAGCCTCACCGATTCGAGCATCGATATTCCCCTGCAGGAATACGATGAGAAGGTAATCCCCCTGACGTATGTGCCGTTTCGCAACGCCCACTTCCTCTCCATCGCCGTATCCTGGGGTGAGGTCAAAGGAGCAACGGCAGCATACATCGGCGCCGTGGAGGGAGACAGCAGCGGGTATCCCGACTGCCGGCAGAGCTTCATCGAGGCATTCAACCGGGCAGCGAACGAGGGAACGAAGCCGGAGACCCGCATCGTCATCAAGGCCCCCTTCGTGAACCTTCACAAAAAAGACCTGGTCATGATGGGGGTTTCGATGAACGCTCCCCTGCACCTTACCTGGTCCTGCTACGGCAGCGAAGACATCGCCTGCGGCGCTTGTGACTCCTGCTACCTGAGGCTGAAAGCCTTCGAGGAGGCAGGAATTCCCGACCCCATACCCTACAGAAAGAGATAAGGAGAGAACGAGGGGACGTGAAGAAACAACTGAGAAGGGCATCACAGATTCTATTCCTGCTGATATTTTTCATTCTCCTGATCAAGACCGACTACAGCGGTCAGAACGAGATACCCTATCCCGTCAAGATATTCCTCGACTTTGACCCCCTCGCATTTCTGTCAACGCTCATCTCCGCCCACAGCGTGCCCCTCATGCTTCTGCTCTCCCTCTCACTGGTAGGTATCACGATCGCGCTGGGAAGGGTGTTCTGCGCGTGGGTATGCCCCCTGGGGACGCTCACGAACGCCTTTTCCTTCCACGGAAAGAAGCACGACTATACCCGGGGAGAGAAGAGAAGATCGTCGCGCTACAAATATCTCCTCCTGCTCTTTGTCCTGGGAGGAGCCCTCGCCGGTATCGAGATAGCAGGCATTTTCGACCCCCTGTCGCTCATCATTCGGTCCCTTTCGCTGTCCATCATGCCGGCGGCAGACTGGCTCGTTCGGGCCCTCTTCGAGCCCCTGTACGCTATGAACATCCCTCTCCTCTCGGAGATAGCAGACTCTCTCCTGTCCCTTCTTGAAAAGACCGTCCTCCCTTTCAGGAGCGTGTTTTTCCGGCAGGCGCTGCTGGTTGGGCTCCTGTTCACCGGTATTCTCGCAGCATCCCGACTCACCACCAGGTTCTGGTGCAGGGTGCTCTGTCCCCTGGGAGCGCTCCTTGGCCTCCTCTCCCGCTTCCAGGTGCTCAAGCTGACCATGAACGATAAGTGCACTAGCTGTAACCTCTGCTCGGCCGTATGCCAGGGCGGCGCCAGGCCGCACGTGAGGGATGGATGGTCCCGGGCGGAGTGCCTCATGTGCTTCAACTGCGAGAAAGAATGTCCGGAGGAGGCGCTTTCCTGGGAGTTTTCCCTGATTAACACCAGCAGGGACAGGATCGACATCAGCAAGAGACGCTACGTACAGGCCTTCGGGCTGGGAGTGGTGACGGTGGCATTTCAGAAGTCTTCAGCCTCGTCCATATGGACCCCGCCCCTGCTCATCCGCCCTCCCGGCGCCACCTCCGAGGAGGAGTTTCTGAGAAGGTGCATACGGTGCAGCGAATGCATGAAGGTCTGCATAACGGGAGGGCTGCAACCCACCCTGCTGGAAGCCGGCATCTTCGGAATCTGGAGCCCAATCCTCGTTGCGAAGATCGGCTACTGCGAGTTCAACTGCACGCTCTGCGGGCAGGTCTGTCCCACCGGAGCCATCCGTGAGCTCGGGGTGCCGGAAAAACAGAAAACCAAGATAGGCCTCGCCTTCGTCGACACGGGCAGGTGTATCCCCTTTGCCTTCGGCAGGCCCTGCATCGTCTGTGAGGAGTTCTGCCCCACCCCGAAAAAAGCTATCTATTTCAAGAAGATAAAAGGCCCCAAGGGTGAAACGGTGAATGCACCCGTCGTCGACATCGATCTGTGCATCGGCTGCGGCATCTGTGAGACGATGTGCCCGGTGAACGACATCCCTGCCATACGGATAACCTCAGCGGGAGAAAGCCGCAATCCCGACAGGAAGCTTGACCTCAAATCGCTTGCCTATCCTCCCGGGTGACCTTTCCGTTCCGGCTCCACCCCCGGCAAATGATCGGGAAGATGAATCGGGGCCCATACACAATTTATTGACACACCACGAAAATATATATATTATTCATCAACCAAACACGTTCTTTTATGAATCAAAAGGTGGTGTTGCATCGTCTAAAATTCGAAAGAACGGGGGAAGAGAAGAGAAACACAAAAACATACGTTATGCACTGGGGAAAACATGGCCTACTTTTACGATAAAGACAGCCCGATGGAAACAAGTGAAGAAGCGGGGGGGTTCAAGGTGGAACTCCTCCTTGAAATGCGCAAGACCCTCATCCACCTCGACGGAAATCTTCCGGAGACAAAACTGAACGGGAACATCCTGGATTTCATCAGCACTTCGGCAATCTTCGATTTCCCCGACGACGAGATCGGCTGAAAAGAACCCTACCGCTCTCACACCTGAAAGAATTTGTCGTACACACTCCTCACCTTTCCCGTCATTTTTTTGTATTCATTCTCGAATGCAGAAAAAGAAGGCATATTTAAAAGCCTGATCCCCCTGTCGTCGATGAGAAACCGCTCGACCGACGCGTCGTGAACAAGCCGCAAACTTATCTCAACTTCCCTGAGGAATCTGTAACCCATATCGAGGATCCCGAACTCTTCCTCGTCCAATATCCCCTCTCTTACCAGCTCGAACAGCCCTTTCAACGTGTTCTGCGTCCGGAGGGACGGCAATTTTCCCCCGTTTTGCAGCTGGAGGTACTGGACGAGAAACTCCACCTCCACGAGCCCTCCCCTGCCAAACTTCAGATTGTGGAACCCATCCCTCTCCCTGCCGAGTTCCTTCTCCATCCTGTCCCTTATCTCGCGGATCTCGTCTTTGAGCGACGGGGGGAGCGGCCTGTCATAGGTGTACGATGCAATCCACCCCTGGACTTCCTTGCCGAAATTCCTCTCATCAACGACGACCCGCGCTTTAATGAGCGCCTGGCGCTCCCACAACCTGGCGTCCTTTTTGTAGTAATTTTTAAACGCGTTGAAGGAAGTAACGAGAGGACCGGCGCTTCCCGACGGTCGCAGCCTCATATCGACCTTATACACATACCCTTCCTTCGTGACGGTGGAAAGGTTGGATATGAACCGCTGCGCCACTTTCGCAAAGAACTCCTGATTGGTGATCTTCTTCCTCCCCCTGGCCCGCCCGTCGAAATCCACATCTGTTTCGCCCATGTGCGAATAGATGAAAATTATATCCAGGTCGGAATGGAAGTTGATCTCCTCTCCCCCGAGCTTTCCCAGTCCCACGACGACGAATGCAGCTTCCCCCTTTTTCCCCTTTGTATCGAGGATGGAGGGAACGCCGTACTTTTTCACCGTCTCCCTCTTTGCGAGGAAAAGGGTGAAGCCCATCGTCACCTCTGCCAGTGCTGAGAGCTGGAAGGAAAACTCTTCCAGGGAAAGGTTGCCGCCGAGCTTGTGAATGCCGATCCGCAAGAACTCCTCGTTTCTGTACCTGCGCAATATGCCGAGCTCATCTTCGAAGTGCTCGGCCATGACCAGCTTCTCTCCCAGCTCCTTCCTCATCTCCCCTTTGGTCTTGATGACCGCCGAATGCCCTTTCCGGAGAAGAACATCCAGGAGTTCCAGGTTGTTGATGAAATAGCCCGACAGGTACTGGCTGGAGCCGAAGAGCTGCACGAGCGGCTCGATTACCCTGGGATTCTCCGACAAAAGCGCATAGAAAGTCGTCCGGGCGCCGATCGACTTGATAAAGTTATCAATGTTCGCGAGCGCCATGTGGGGATCGGGAGTCGCCACGACCTTTGACAGCAAGAGAGGCGCTATCTTCCTCAGATATTTCCGGGCTCTCTCGGTCATCCGGGAGGACTGCGGACCCGACCGCAGGAGCTCGAGGTTCTGCGAAGCGCCTGCGGGATCGGAAAATCCCATTTTGCCAAGCGCTTTGTCCGTTTCCTCCTGAGACATCTCGCCGTAGAGCAGGCCGATCACCTCAGGCGCCACGTCGGTATCCACGTCATCTTTTTCCTCCGCGAAGAGCTTCCCGAAGATATCCCGCACCTTCTTCCGGTTCGACCCAAGCTCCTTCATAAAATCTTTCGTGTCTGCAAAACCCATGAGATAGGCCACTTTTACCAGGTCACCGTCCTCGGGGAGAATCTGCGTCTGCATGCCCCTGAGCATCTGGATCCGATGCTCGAGATTCCGCAAAAACCGGTACGCCGAGTAAAGGGCCTCCTCCTCTTTCGGAGACAAAAACCCTTCCTCCCTCAGGGATACCAGCGCCTTCATCGAGTTCCCTTCCCGGATCCGGGGATTTTTCCCCCCGAAAATGAGCTGGTGTGACTGGATAAAAAACTCTATCTCCCGTATTCCCCCCTCCCCCAGCTTCACGTTCCAGAGGTTCTCTTTTCTCACCTTCTGGGAAAGATCGATCCGGTTCTTGAGCTCCTTCACCTCCTCGACGGTCACAAAGTCGAGGAACTTCCTGTAAACAAATGGCGTGAGCACCTTTATGAGTCTCTCCCCGAGCTTCCTGCTGCCGGCTACGGGCCTCGCCTTGATGAGCGCCGCCCGCTCCCAGGTTTGCCCCCAAGACTCGTAATAGGTTTCCATGGCACTCACCGAGTTGGCGAGAGGTCCCCGCGTACCATCGGGCCGCAGCCTGAGGTCGACCCTGAAGACGAACCCCTCTTCCGTAATCTCGCCGATGAGGCGTGTCACCACTTCCGCCACCTTGATGAAGAACTGGTGCGAGCTTACCTTTTCTCCGGCGGCGGTTGCATCTTTCTGCACCTGCACCGCACCATCTCCGTTCGATTCGTAAATGTACATGATGTCGATGTCGGAGCTGAAATTGAGCTCCCTGCCGCCGAATTTTCCAAGGGCCAGGACGCAGAACTGGCACTCTCTTTTCTCGCCCAGCTCATCCTCGGTCATCGGGGTCCCGAAGCGCTTTTTGAGGCTTGTCAGTGCATGCATGGTTGCGCCACCGAGGGCTGCCTCGGCAAGATCACTGAGAGCCCGGGTCGTCTCTTCCATCTCCGAAAGCCCGCCGATGTCCCTGAGGGCTATCCTCAGAATCTCACGGGCCTTTACCTTCCTCAGAAACTTCGACACCTCCTCCTCGTCCTCCAGCTGGCCCACCACGTTTATGATCTCCTCTATCAGGCGTTCGCCATCGAGAAGCTTTCCCACGTTCTCCTCATCGAAAAGCCACGGGAAGAACTCAGGATATTTCACCAATATTTCGGTAAGGAACGAAGAGCAGGACAAAAGAGGAAGGAGCAGCTTCGCTGTTTTACTCGGCAGGAGGATCCGCTCCGTGTCAGCGGCACCGACAGATTCCGCTACTTTCATGAAATGCAAGAGAAAGAGGTCCGGATCCGGCACCCCCGAGGACAAACGGAGCACAGTTGATGCAATTTCTTCTCCGCACACGCTTTGCAACTCTTTCAATCGAGCTTTGCTACTCATTTTAAAAGGGCTTTGATACCTGCGCTAAAAGGGGGCTTCACTACCCCCTTCTCTGTGATTATAGCGGTAATATATTTCGCAGGTGTCACGTCAAAGGAGGGGTTATAGACATGAATTCCCGAGGGGGCGATTCTCGTCCCCATGAGGTTCGTTACCTCAGAGGCGTCCCTTTCTTCAATGGGGATCTGTTTCCCGCCTTTTATCTTTGCGTCTATCGTCGACGTGGGCGCAGCAACGTAAAAAGGGATCCGATGGTGCCTGGCGAGCACAGACAAGGAGTAGGTGCCGATCTTGTTTGCCACATCCCCATTGCCCGCGATCCTGTCGGCGCCAACGATGATTATGTCCACCTTTCCCTGAGAAATGAGGTACCCGGCCATGTTGTCGGTGATGAGCGTGCAGGGGATTTTATCTTTCTGCAGCTCCCAGGACGTGAGGCGGGCCCCCTGAAGAACGGGCCTCGTTTCGTCCACTAAAACGTGCACGTTTTTTCCCATCTCCACAGACCGCCGCACAATTCCCAGTGCCGTGCCGTATCCCCCCGTAGCCAGCGCCCCCGCGTTGCAGTGGGTCAATATCCTGCTTCCCTTCTTGACCAGGCGGGCACCATTCCTTCCGATCGCCCTGTTTCCCTTTATATCCTCTTCCATGATGTCGAGGGCTTCTTTCTCGAGCCGGAAGAGAATTTCCTCCGTGTCCCGGTCGCTGATCCGTTCGAACACGTTCTTCATCCTGTCGAGGGCGAAAAAGAGGTTCACCGCCGTCGGTCTCGTCCCCGCCAGTATCCTGTACGCTTCGTTGAGCTCCTCCTTGAGGACCCTCTTGCGGCTAACCGCCCCCTTCAGCGCGAGCACGATGCCAAATGCGGCGACAATTCCGATAGCCGGGGCTCCCCGAACCACCATCGTCTTTATGGCGTTTCCCACTTCAACGCAGGTCTTCAACTTACGGTAACTCTCTCTGATGGGGAGTATTCTCTGGTCCAGAAGTATCAGTTCATCACCGGTCCAAACGATGTGCTTAAAGTTCATGGCTCCCTCCCGAACGTAATGATTCCCTCTTTGACTCTCTTTCGCAAATCGTCAAGGGTTTCCGGGGGACGAACGATGGTGCCCTCCTTGAGAACAAGAGAAAAGAGAGATGTGCACTCTCCCCCGCACGGGCAGGCCTTTTCTGCCCCTTCCAGAGTAACGTGCCTCCTGAGACACTGATTGCAGAGAGCGACTTCCTTTGCACCCGACATTTTTCCCCGCTTCGCCATATTCTTTCCCTCCATCGAGACGATATCCAGGGAAAAATCCAGGACCGGTGAGTTGCTTATGCAGGTGCCGACGCCGAAACCGTCGACCAGGTTTCGAAGATCCATGATGTCATCCTCGCTCAACCCGCCGCTGACGATTATGTTCACTTTCTCGTGCCCCCTTATATCGAGCTCCCACCGCACCTCCTGAAGAATTTTCTTGAAATCGCCCCTCCGTGACGATGGCGTGTCGAGCCTGATGGCAAAGAGGTCCTTCCCGAAGGCCCGGCTTTTCGGTGGCCCATCTATCAGCAAGTC